>JAGLOY010000047.1 GCA_023138735.1 Candidatus Aegiribacteria sp.
ATGATACTGATATTCCTACCAGGATAGCGAATGTGCTGAAATCGGCAGGGATTCAGACTGTAAGAGATCTGATTGAAACCAAGAGCGCGGATATTCTGAAGATTGGCGGATTCGGCCCCTCTTCACTGGATACCGTAAATGAGGTTCTCAAAAAGCAGAATCTATCAATAGACGACTGATAACAAGTCGCCGGGAGAACTGACATGCGTCACAGAAAAAAAATTGCCAAGCTGGGAAGGAAACCTGAAGCAAGAAGAAGAATGCTTCGTAATCTGGTTACCTCTCTGATAATGGAGGAGAGGATCACGACCAGCCTGGCACGGGCAAAAGCCGCAAGAAGTGCTGCGGAGAAGATAATAACAAAGGGTAGAAAAGATTCGGTTCACGCGAGAAGGCATGTAGCGAGATACGTTTACGGAAGCAAAGTGGTTCAAAAGGTTTTCAATGAGCTGGGACCCCGCTATGCAGACCGAAACGGTGGATACACACGTATTCTTAAGCTCGGCCCCAGAAAGGGTGATGCTGCTGAAGCATGCATTCTTGAGCTGGTTGATTCGCCCGTTGAAATTGCTTCAGACAGCAAGTAGCGTTTGCGGGATAGCTTGAAAAAATTAGCCGTTCTTACCAGCGGGGGTGATTCCCCCGGGATGAACGCCTGCATAAGGGCCACGGTAAGGAGAGCTCTTAACCGTGGCCTTTCTGTATCCGGCGTCAGAAAAGGGTATGAAGGCCTGATAGACAATGACTTCGTTGATCTGAAATCTTCAGATGTCAGCAATATCATTCAGCGCGGAGGAACCATACTTCATTCTGCAAGAAGCGAGAGATTCCATGCCGTAGAAGGCCGAAAAAGCGCCGCTGCGAATTTAGAGAAACACGAAGTAGACGGCCTTGTCGTAATAGGCGGAGACGGCAGCTTCAGGGGAGCCGATGCCCTTGCATCCGAATATGCGATACCTGTTGTAGGCGTACCTGCAACCATCGATAACGATTTGTGGGGAACCGACCTGACCATAGGGTTCGATACGGCGGTGAATACCGCCCTCGATGCGATTGACAAGGTGAGGGATACTGCCGCCGCGCATGACAGGCTTTTCATAGTTGAGGTCATGGGTAGATCTGCAGGATTCATCGCGCTGGAAGTCGGCGTCGGGGCAGGTGCCGAGGCTGTTCTCATCCCCGAGACCCCGACTGACCTTGAACGAATATGCAGAAAGGTGAAAGACAGGGTCAGCATGGGCAGAACATCGAACATCCTCGTTGTGGCAGAGGGAGACGAAGCGGGTAACGCTTTTGAGATCGCCCGGAAGATCGAGGATAGGTCCGGTCTAAAAAGCAGAATTACCGTACTGGGACACGTACAGCGTGGAGGATCACCCACCACTGCAGATCGCGTATTGGCTTCCAAGCTGGGCTGGGCTGCGGTTGATGCGCTTCTGGACGGAGCATGGCCCTGTATGGTCGGAGAAATCAGCAGCGAAATAACACACATCCCGCTGCAGGACTCCTGGACAAAGCGCAAGCCGCTTGACCCTCTGCTTATAACACTTTCGGAAAACCTTTAGCGGGGTCGGACCTAACATCTAAACATTTTGTCTGTTTAAATAGGGATCGGGCCTAACATCTTAACATTCATTACTGTTGTAGCAATGCTAAAGGTTCAGATGTCAGGCCCGATCCCTATTTCCTATCCTCTACCAGTTTTTCAAACGATCTATCCCAGGTTTTCTCTGCTTCGGGAGAGAACATGCACCCCGTGAATTCTCCCAGTCTTCTGTGATATGCGATACACTCCCTGCAGTTTCCATGCCTCGGGCATCCGGGATACGTGCACGGGCAGCTCTCATTTCTATCGGTCACTATGTTTCTCCCCTTTGAATCCGCAATTTCATTATGCTTATAACTTGTGAATGTCATACATATCCGATGTATACAGTCATTACCGAAAGAGGACAATGCCATGATTGAAGCGGTGATATTTGATCTTGATGGGACGCTTCTCTACACGCTGGAGGATATCTGCGATGTTGTGAACAGCGTCCTTAAATCCAACGGAATGCCCGGCAAATCTTTAGATGAAGTAAAGCACGCCATAGGCCGGGGGATTGAAGAGCTTGTTCGTAAGGTTATCCCCTCCGAGCATGTAACAGATGAATACGTAGGGAAGCTTTCGGATCAGATAATAAAGCTCTACCTTGAACAGGGGTCTGTCAAAACTCGACCCTATCCAGAGATAACTAATCTGCTTGAAAGGCTTCAGGCAGAGCGTGTGCCGATGGCAATTCTCACAAACAAGCACCAGCTGTCCGCGGAGAGACAGGTAGAGAAATACTTCGATGGGATTAACATTGCTGTTGTCAGTGGTGCAAGGCAGGGGTATCCCCTGAAACCATCCATTGAAGCGGTCATACCGGTACTTGAGAAACTTGGAGCTCTGCCCGGGAATACACTGATGGTCGGTGACAGCGATGTCGATATAAATACAGCGGTGAATGCCGGAATGATCGCCGTGGGAGTATCATGGGGGTTCAGGGATGTATCACTTCTGCTGGATCACGGTGCTGAATTCATTGTTGACAGCCCGATGGAAATAATTAACCTTTTGGGGTCAGGCCTCATCGAGGCCTGACCCCAGCTGGAAGCCGGTTCGATCTCCTATATTCCGATATAGGATCCAAGCTTCACGAAGGGACCGGAGAAGTCCAGCTCGTAGTCGTCCGCACTGATTTTCACACTGTTCATTCTGTATCCGGCCTCAAGGCCGAACATGAGCGGCAGGCAGCCCAGCTTGAACGTTGATTCCTGATCCAGCCTCAAAGAAGCAACAAAACCAAGACCACTCCCGCTTCCGGAAGTGCCTGTATTCGGAGAATCAAGTTGTCGAGTGGCAAATGTATACATCGGACCAGCTCCTGCAGATATCGACATTCCCGGCGTCCGGGTGAGGACATAGTAAGCTTGAGCTTCTATGGAAATTGCCTGGTCGTTCAGTTCGATTACATCGTCCTCACCGCTCCCGGAGAATAGACCAAGGGTAAAAAGCACCAGAAATATATTCTGATATGCATTGAAGCCCTCTGAGTAACCCCCACTGAAATTCGTACCTCCCACACTTCCTCTTATCCTGAATTTTTCGCTTACATCTCCGAGGACTTCGACAGATCCTCCCCAGGCTGTACTGCCGAGTTCAAAATCCAGTCCCGCTGCCGTGTTCATGTCAGCGAAATCCTTTTCATTCTGCATGGATGGAAAGGAAGCCATGAATGTGAAACCTATCCTGAATCCGGGAGAGAACGAATCGTTACTGCCATCGTACGGCTGTCCGATCGTGCATAGGAGTAGCATTAGAAGCGTCATTTGTACACCTCATACATCTGCGTCTCGATTACGTCGTTATCCAGTATTATTCTTACGTAATAAAGCCCGTCAGGAACCCGTACAGCGTTTTCATCCAGAAGATCCCATGATGATGAATGGCTGCCTGAGGACTGCGTACTATCCGCAAGAAGAGTCCGTATGTTGTTCATGTAGCAGTTCAGAACGATCAGATCAACTACACCATCACTTGGAAGATCGTATGTAAAAGTGAATTCATCAGTTACCTGCTGAAACGGATAGGTGCTGTCATTGCAGCCTGCTGTTATCAACAGTAAAGCAGGCAGTAGAAACAGTAGGATTTTCCCCATTATTCCCCCCTGTCAACGATTTGTTTATGTAAAATATCAATATATTATGTATGAAGGGAGTACATTATGCAATCCAGTGCCAGCTGGCTGCGAAGAAATCTGAGTAATGTTCCTGACATCAGCGATCAAGAGATGAATGCAGCTGGAGAAAGACCTGCTGAAGACCTTTACGCACGGCTTGATGGTGTAAATTCCCTGGTAATACATCATTCGGCAACAGCAACTGGAAATGCCAGAGTTTTCAGGGCTTTGCACAGGGCTGTTAACGGCTGGTTGGATATCGGATACCACTTCGTGATAGGTAACGGTACGCTCTCCAGCGATGGGGAGATAGAACACGGAAGACCTGTCTGGTCAGTTGGAGCACATGCAAGGGAACATAATGGCGATTCTATCGGGATCTGTCTGGTTGGGAATTTCTGTGAAACATCACCAACCCGGAAACAGATGGCCTCATTAACGTATCTACTGAAGAAACTGCTGGAGGATTTCTCTCTCTCAAGCTCAGGAATATTGCTTCACAGGGATGTGCCTGGCTGCAGGACAGAATGCCCCGGAGACAATCTTACCATAAAGGAAGTTGTTGACGCACTTTTGTAGAATCCTGAAAGCGCTTTCAGGGCTTGCCAGTTGGCCTTCTGTTTTGTATATCTGCGTACTCTGGAAAGGATTCACTTAATATGATTGCTATTTTAACGATTGCTCATTTTGTCATCTGCGTGCTTCTGGTTGCTGTTGTGCTGTTGCAGAAATCCAAAGGAGACGGTCTTTCCGGTGCTTTTGGAGGCGGCGGTGCTCTAACAGCTTCATTTGGAAACCGCGGTGCTGCAACTATGCTGTCAAAGGCAACATCGATTTTCGCTGTGCTGTTTATGGCCACTTCATTCCTTCTGGCGATATTCTAGCTTCAAAAATCAGTGCCGGGGTGGTGGAATTGGCAGACACGCTAGGTTAAGGACCTAGTGGGCAATAGCCTGTACGGGTTCAAGTCCCGTCCCCGGTACCAATAGGGACGGAGGTAATTAGAGTTTCCAATTACCTCCGTCCCTATCTGATGTAAAGGGGTATCTTCAGGATAAAATGTCTGAAGATCCTCGAACCCTCCTTCAGATATTTCTTCCATAGGTTGTTTCAAACCAATGTTTCATCCATATTTACGATCAATGAAAACGAAGAATCCTGGCTGCAGCGCATGCAATTCATATGGATTTGTGACAATTATAACCTGTTCTGCATAACGACCTTCAGAAATATGAAACTGAAGAGAGAAGGCTGATGGATATGGAAACCAACAACAGGGTGCTTGCCGAACAGGCTCTCAGAGAGAGCGAAGAACGCTACAGAACTCTAGTTGAGGCACAATATACCTGGAGTCCCTTGAAGGAGAAGTTCTCGACTGCAACGAAGCAGCCTGTGAAATGCTGGGTTACCGGAAAGATGAGCTGATTGGAAAGCTCGTCACCGAACTTCTGCCGGAAGACAAGCTGTATATAGTGCCGGAGATTGTTGATAAGCTGATGTCCGAAGGCGAATCTTTTACCGAGGGTGAGTACCTCCGTAAGGACGGAACCACTGTTCCCGTTGAAACCAGGGCTCGCGTTATAGATACTCCCTCTGGAAAACGGGTTGTGGTCTACGTTCGGGATATCTCCAGAAGGAAACAGTCGGAAAAGGAGTTGATTGAAAGCGAAAAGCGTTTCCGCTCCTTCATGGATCAGCTGCCTGGCGCGGTATTCCTGAAAGATTCGGAGAGCAGATACATCTACATAAATCGCTTTATGAGGGAAGTATTCAATGCCGATGAAGGATGGATTGGTAAACTGACATCGGAATGCTTCCCAACGGAAGAAGCGTATTCACTGATCAAGCATGACAGAAATGCGTTCGATAAGAACTACAGCATCGATATTCAGAAAGTCGTTGATTCCAACGGGAAAGAACGATATTTCCAGATACATAAATTCAGGATCTCCAAGGGAGAGAACGAAAACGATTTGCTGGGTGGTATCGGTCTTGACATAACGGATAAGCTTACCGCTGAGAAAGCCAGGGAGAAACTTGAAGCACAGATTCAGCATACACAGAAACTTGAGAGCCTCGGTGTTCTTGCAGGGGGGATAGCACACGATTTCAACAATATTCTGATGGCCATACTCGGCTATGCCGATCTGGCACTTCTTGATACGCCCCAGGGAAGTCCTGCAATATCTTCATTGCATGAGATCGGAAAGGCTGCACGTAATGCCGCTGATCTATCGAAGCAGATGCTGGCATATTCAGGGAAGGGGAAATTCCAGGTCATCAAACTTAACATAAACGATATTATAAACGAAATGTCACACCTTCTCGATATATCGATATCGAAGAACGCCGTTATCAAGTACAATCTGCACGATAATCTTCCATCCATTGAGGTTGATCCTTCTCAGATAAGGCAGATTATCATGAATCTGGTAACCAACGCATCCGACGCGATGGATAAGATGAGTGGTGTTATTTCAATAACAACCAACCTAATGGAATGCGACAGTGAGTACCTGACCACTACTTTCATGAATGATCAGCTTCCCGATGGCAAATATGTGTATCTGGAAGTGTCCGATACAGGTAACGGTATGGACGAAGAAACTCTTGCAAAGCTCTTCGACCCTTTCTTCACCACAAAGGCTACTGGCAGGGGATTGGGTCTTTCAGCGGTTCTTGGAATCATCCGCGGGCACAGGGGAACTGTAAAAGTGTACTCCGAACTCGGACAGGGTACTTCATTTAAAATACTCATTCCTTCAGTTGAGGGTGAACCAGAGCAAATAACACGATCAGTTGAAAGCAAGCAGGATCTCGATCGGAAAGGGACACTACTCCTGGTAGACGACGAATCATCCATTCGCGATATCGGGAAGACCATGCTTGAGAGAACAGGTTATACCGTGATTACTTCCTCTAATGGAAGGGAAGCGCTTGATATTTTCAGGGAGAGGCATGAAGAAATTGACTGTGTTATACTGGATCTTACCATGCCTCACATGGATGGTGAGGAGACTTTCCGTGAGATGCGGAGGGTGCAGAATGATGTTTGCGTTATTATTTCAAGCGGCTACAACAGTCAGGACGTTACCCGGCGATTCATAGGGAGGGGCCTTGCGGGTTTCATTCAGAAACCGTACAGGCTTTCGGAACTTACAGCGAAGCTGAAGGAAGTTATTGATTAACCCTCTGTATCAGTGAACAACCAGAGCCGGGTTTTCAGACCCGCCTCAAAATGCTGCGACTCGAGAACCGACCACTTATTCAGAAGTTATCGTATATTCATCTTTACCATACTGCCTTCGCCTTCGCACACGGGAGATGGAAATACATATGGAACAGAACCATCCCTTTGAATGTATAAGGTGTAACGAATACGATTTTGACAGGAATGCTTCGATGTTTGAAACGGTGGAAACCGATTCCATTGCTGATGTAAAGGGGGAAAATCCTTGATTGGACAGGTACTCGGTATCGTTGCCCGGGCCGATATTGTAACGAAACTCATTCTTATAATTATTGCTGTTCTTTCCATTGGGTCCTGGGCCGTGGCCATAGCAAAGATCCGGGAGTTCAAGTCGATACTTTCTTCTTCGCGAACATTCATGAATGCACTAAGAACAACTGGAAGGGCGCCGGGTGGGGATTTCTGGAGTAGAAGCAGCGAAATCGGACCCCTTGCCAGAATGTACGCCGAGGCGGGGAGGTTTCTTCAGAGAAGGCATGACAGAGGTGTATCTGAGCCTCTGGGACCTGATGAAGTAGGCAGCCTGACAAGTGCCCTTGAACGTGAAGCCGGGGAAGATCTGGCGCAGCGTGAACGGAATATCGGGCTGCTTGCCACTGTAACAAGTGTAGCGCCCCTTCTTGGCCTGCTTGGTACCGTATGGGGGATACTCACAAGTTTCATTGGTATGAAGGAGCTTGGGGTTGCCGATCTGAGCGCGGTTGGAGCTGGCATTGCAGCTGCGCTTACAACTACTGTTGCAGGACTTCTGGCGGCTATACCTGCAAATATCTTCCACAATTTTGTTGTTGGAAGGCTGAATTCGCTGGCGGGAGACATGGACAGATTTCTATCCGAACTTGTTGATGTATGCAGGAGGGGAAGCCTGGAATGATTAAAACCAGGTTCAGACAGTTCTCAAGTATCAATATCACCAACCTGGTGGATGTAACCCTTGTTCTTCTTGTGATATTCATGCTGGCCTCACCTGTTATGCAGAGAAGCGCGGACATTACTCCCCCGTCATCCGAAGAGGGAAGAGTTTTAAGCAACCTTGATCCCCGAGAGTCGCTTGTGATTGAAATAGACGCATACGGTAATCTATCCGTTTCGGGGGAAGCGGTTCTTATGGAAGATTTGAGTGCTCTGGCGGAGGCTGCATACGCATCGGGCAGATCGGAAGCTTTCGTGAGGGCGGACCGTGACGTAAGGTATGAAGTGGTAGCCAATGCTCTTTCGAAACTGGGCAGCGGAGGATACCTGAGCATCGGGCTTGTGCAGGAAAGCATGGGTAACAACAGTGAAATTCACTGATACTCAGAAGCAGGATTCGAACCGATATTCACCCCGCAGGCTGGATTATGTTCTTGCAGGCGCAGGGCACATGCTTATTCTGGTGATCGGTCTCATTACATTCTCAAGCGGTGCTCAAACGCTTGCTGGAGGTGATGATGCAATAATGGTAACAATGGTATCGGCAGCTTCTGCTGAAGAAGTCTCTCCAGCTGAAATTGCGGATACTGTGGAAATCCCAGAAGAGATTCCTGAGGAAATCCCTGAAGAGATCCCTGAAGAGATCCCTGAGGAAATTCCAGAGGAGATCCCAGAAGAAATTCCTCTGGAGGTTTCTGTTGAGGAAGGATTTGCCTCCGTGACCGGAGAGGGATCGGCCGGGCAAGGCGCTCCCGGACCGGGAACCTACGAATCAAGGGTTTTCAATGCCGTCAGAAGAGAATACAGAACATCGGTGGAACCTGAAAGATCGTACAGGATAATCCTGACTGTCGATCCCGACGGTACTACTACCATTGAAGTTATCAGAAAAAGCGGCACTTCAGCCTTTGACAGAGCTGTAGAGAACGCCCTGTCCATGGCACAGATTCCACCCATGCCGCCGGGACGCAGCAGCCCTGCGGTGATAAACATTGAATTCATAGGAGCTGAAGCAAATTGAAAATGTCATTCATCGTACTTCTTCTGGTTCTTATCGCAGCCGCTTCATCTGCGGACAGTTTTATCCCCATGACTCCTGTCAGCGCGGAGTGTATTCCCGTTTCAGTGAGCGTCGAAGGAGACAGAGATCTCGTTGACATGGCATTGAATCAGCTTAAGGAGGATATTGACTTTTCCGGATTGCTGATCACCTCTGATGAAGGATATGCTGAAGCAGCCCTTTACGTAACGCGCTCCCTGAATGGAATTGAGCTCCGAGCGGAGGTTACATCAGGAGGAGAGCCCCTTCTGACAAGAAACTACTCCGGAGAGAATATCTACTCGCTGGTTCATGCCTTTTCGGACGATCTTGTGTATGACCTGACAGGTGAGCAAGGCATCGCCTCCACTTGGATCGCCTATGTGACAAGAACTTCATCAGGTTACACCCTCGGTGTAAAATCACAGGATCCGAGGAGTACCAGGACAGTGATGTCCGATGAAGATGTTATAACCACACCTGCATGGTCTCCTGATGGGGATAGAATTGTTTTTACGTCGTTCCGTTCGGGGAACGCTGATCTCTGGTGTTATAGCTTTACAGAATCCTCTGCGGAGAAGATACTCAGTTTGCCCGGTCTGAATTCTTCTCCAGCATGGAGTCCCGGCGGTGAGGTCATAGCTCTGACACTTTCACTGAACAGGAATATTGACATTTACCTTTTCGATATTATCACCGACGAAACGACCCGTCTGACGCTCAGAGGATCGATTGAGACATCGGCAAGCTTCTCTCCGACGGGCACGCAGATAGTATTTACAAGTGACAGGTTAGGCTACCCTCAACTCTATATAATGGACAGCTCCGGAGGTACAGCCATCAGAACCACAAACTCTCACGGCTATTGCGACAGTCCTGCATGGTCACCTGACGGCAGCAGGATTGCATATACCGCCCAGACCGGGAGGGATTTCCATATATTCGTCATGGATGCGGACGGCGCCAATATCCGCCAGGTCACCTTCGAGGGATCCCTTAACGAAGATCCTGTATGGGGGCCCACTGGAAGACATATCGCTTTCAGCAGCGATAGCGGCGGGGAGAGAGCCGTATATGTTATAGAACTCAATGGACTTACAATTAGAAAACTGTCCGATAGAGGTTGCAGCTACTGTCCCACCTGGTCACCTCTTGGATTCAGATGATCGAATCTAGTCTTTATAGGCGGGAGTGAACTGTGAATACTAAACTTATGACCATACTTGCTGCTTCGATACTGATCGGTGCTGTGATGTCCTTCTCCGGATGCAGGCCGGATGACACAATAACTAACGGCCATGACACGACCACTGTTCTTATTGAAGAGTTCCCTGATACCCTTGTCGGCGTCTGGGAAACGGATACCCTTTCAACATCCACAGATATGCTTCTTATTCATCAGGAGCATTTGGACGATATCTTTTTCGATTACGACAGTGACGTACTCTCAGAGGATGCCCTGAGGATTCTGATGGAAGACGCTTCGTATATTATGGAAACTGAAGGTTTCAGGGTCCTTCTGGAAGGACACTGCGACGAAAGGGGTACAATAGACTATAACCTTGCTCTGGGGGAGAACAGAGGAGTTGCCGTGTACAATTATCTCGTTAATTACGGCGTCGATACCGACCGTCTGGAATACGTCAGTTACGGCAAGGAGAGACCCTTTGATCCTGCCCATACCGAGCAGGCCTGGGCGCATAACAGAAGGGCCCACTTTCGCGTTCTTCCAGGGAACTGATCATGATGCGTCTGGTTATTGCGTCGATTTCGGTTCTACTGCTGTCTACAGGCTGTTTTGGTATATGGGTTCATACACCCCAGGAGATTGAAGATATCAGTGCCGACCAGCAGAGAATGCGAGAGGATATAGATGTTCTCACCGGTGCTGTTGAAGGCAACGAGGTTCTTCTTAGAGGTCTTCAGGCTCAATCGGGTACCAGAACAGCAGATCTTGTGGATAGACTCTCCGCGCTTGCCGATGAACTTGACCTTGCACTTATGAGACTTGGCACCAGCCCCACTGTTACAGTGCAGGATACTACTTCCGGACCCGATGCACAGCTTCTATACAATGAAGCGTACAGGCAGTTCCAGCAGGGGAGTTTTGAAATTGCTGCTGAGGGTTTTATGGAACTCCATGACAGGTATCCAGCTTCCTCTCTCGCGGACGACGCTCTCTACTATATGGCTATCTGCTGGGAAGAGGCCGGACAGTCACACAGAGCGATCGAAGATCTTGTAGCTCTGTACTACATGTACCCGAATTCGGAATGGGCACCTGGAGCTGTTTTCAGAGCAGCTGACATATACCATCTTCATGGAGCGCCCGGAGAAAGGGACAGGCTATTCGATCTTCTGCTGCATCGGTATCCAGGCAGCGATGAGGCTGCTCTTGCTACGGAACTGTACTCTGAGTAGACAGGTACAGTTGTATTTGAACCTCTTCTGTAACTTTGCCGGCAGCTTTGACGAAAAAGCCTTACCAAAGCATATTCGAGCCTTGTGCAAATTGGTATCGTTGCGGGAGTGGCGGAATTGGCAGACGCGCCAGATTTAGGATCTGGTAAGCTTGACTTGTGGGGGTTCAAATCCCCCCTCTCGCACCACAACTTAGAAAACAGGAAGATTATTAAATGTTTGATATCATCAAATCGGAAGACAATAGAAGAACAGTACTCTTCACCGAGTCAGCTGAAAATATAAGCGGGTTGTTCAGGAAAGTACGAAGGCAGATTTCCAAAGACCTTGAATTACCCGGTTTCAGACCTGGAAAGGTTCCAAGGTCTATTATCGACAAACAGTATGGAAACATAATTCAGGCTGAAGTCGCGGATAGCGTACGGCAGGATTTTACTTCAAGACTTCTTGAGAAAGAGGATTGGATTCTTGATGATAACGATCCCGAAAGCAAGATAGAACTGCCTGTTGATGGTGATGCTTACAATTTTGAAATGGTGTTTTCACTCTTTGAAACACCTGAGCCAGCAGGTACAGATGGCATAAAAATAGAAATACCTCCGCTCAATCTCGAAGATGCTATTGAAAAGACAATTGAATCATTCCGTGAAAAGATGATCAGCTTTGAAACAGTTGACAAACCTGCAGGGGATGGAGATCTTGTTCTGCTTGAGGCCTTTCCCGCTGGAAACACCGAAGAAACACAGAAATTCAACGTTAGGATTGGAGAATCGCAGATAGGTGCCGGTTTTGACGAACTGGTTACAGGAGCAGTTCCGGATCTTGAATTCTCGGCAAGGATGGACAAGGATGCTTCTGATGAAGATCAACCACCTGTGCACAGGTTCCGTGTAACCGAGGTGAAGCGTCCGGTTCTTCCCGATCTGGACGATGAATTCGCCGAAAAAGCTGCTGGCGTTAAGAGCCTGGAGGAACTCAGAAATAAAATTGAGGAGAGTGTCAGAGGCCGTTACGATCAGGAGATCGTATATCTCAAGGAGAGGTCAGTTATTGACAGCATCCTGGCAAGCAATCCCTTCGATCCACCCGAATACATGGTTGAGAATCTTACCCATGACTACATAAACAGACTGGGGGAAGATGGCCCAGGGCAGGAAACGTTAACCGCAGCTAAAGAGCTTGCACTGAATAAGGTGCGCGAATTTCTTATTCTAAGAGCCGTAGCGGTAAAAGAAATGATTGATATCAGCGACGACCTGATAGAGAAAGAAATCAGTTCAGAGGAATCGGAATCATCTATCCGTGACAGGTTGAGGAATAGAAAAGCTATGGAACTTATTCTGGATCGTGCTGATATTACTGAAAAGGAACCACAGAAAAACAGTGAGACTGAAGCTGACAGGCCGGATTCGTCATGGTGCTGGATACAGGTTGAAGATGCAAAACCGGAAACCTGTGACGAAACAGCCGGGAAGGGAAAATCCTGATGTCATCAATAGTGCCTTTTGTTGTAGAGCGCGAAGGGAACAGGGAAAGATCCTACGATATCTATTCCCGTCTCCTGAAAGAACGCATCATATTCGTCGGTGATTCCCTTACCAACCAGTCCGCAGGCCTTATAGTCGCACAGCTGCTGTTTCTTGAAGGTGAGGATGCCAAGAAGGATATTAACATGTACATAAGCAGCCCTGGAGGACTGGTATCCTCGGGGCTGGCAATATACGACACGATGCAGTTCATAAAACCACCTATGGCAACATTCTGCATGGGTACAGCAGCCAGTATGGCTGCCGTTCTTCTGGCCGCGGGTGCTAAAGGTAAACGGAATATTCTTCCACACGCCAGAGTGATGATCCATCAGCCCATGGGCGGAGCCCAGGGGCAGGCCAGTGATATTGAGATACAGGCGAGGGAGATCCTTAAACTCAGAGAGAAACTGAATATTATTCTCTCCGAACACACGGGACAACCTCTTGATAGAATAGCTAAGGATTCAGACAGGAATTTCTGGATGGATGCCCAGGAAGCAGTTGATTACGGTATTGTAGACAACGTGCTTATATCCAGAAGCTAACGGAGCGAAGTATGGCAAAAGAGAAAAAATGTTCTTTCTGCGGAAGACCGATCGGTGAGGTCAAACAGCTGATTCAGGGTCCCGGAGTGCATATCTGCGATGAGTGCATAAGGTATTGTGGTGAGCTTGTTGATTTTGAAGGTGATCATCAGCTGGAAATACCTGAACTGGTGCAGGATGAGCTTCCCATACCGTCGGAGATCAAGTCTCAGCTGGATGAATATGTAGTCGGCCAGGAGCAGGCCAAGAAAGTTCTTTCGGTAGCTGTTTACAATCACTATAAAAGGCTCAGAACCATCAGGGAATCCCCCGAAGTGGAACTTGAAAAGAGCAATATTCTTCTTATGGGACCTACAGGTGTGGGAAAAACTCTTCTGGCACGGACACTTGCCAGGATTCTTGATGTTCCGTTTGCCATTGCCGACGCCACAACCCTGACCGAAGCTGGATACGTTGGGGAAGATGTTGAGAATATTCTTCTTCGCTTGCTTCAGGTGACCGATATGGATGTTGCAGCCGCGCAGCAGGGAATTATCTACATTGATGAGATTGACAAGATTTCCAGGAAGTCGGAAAACCCGTCCATTACAAGGGATGTCTCGGGTGAAGGTGTACAGCAGGCTCTTCTTAAGATAATAGAGGGTACTGTGGCCAGCGTACCGCCGCAGGGAGGAAGGAAGCACCCCTATCAGGACAATATCCTGGTTGATACAAGCAATATCCTGTTCATATGCGGGGGCGCGTTCAATGAACTTGAAAAGATAGTTGAAAAGCGTCTTAGAAAAAGCTCAATCGGTTTTAACAGCGTTCTTGATACGATCAGCCAGTCGGGAACCAAGTTACTAACGCGAGTTGAATCCCATGATCTTGTTAAATACGGTCTCGTACCGGAACTTGTTGGAAGATTGCCAGTACTGGTAGTGCTCGATGATCTTAGTATTGATGATCTTACAGAAGTACTTACACGGCCGAAGAATGCCCTCGTACGACAGTATCAGTACCTCATTGAACTCGAGGGAGTTGAGCTTGTGTTTCTGCCGGGGGCTCTTGAAGCGGTAGCCTTGATCGCCAAAAAAGCAGGAAGTGGAGCTCGAGGACTCAGATCCGTACTTGAGGGAATTCTTCTGGAACCGATGTACGATCTGCCAGATTTGAAAAATGTAAGAAAACTCGTGATCTCACCGGAAGTTGTCAGAGGGCAAGCACAGCCTAAGATCGTTAAAACGAGGAAGAAGAAGGAATCCGGGAAAGCCGGCTGAAAATGGTCAGTTAATGCCCTCCCTGTATATAAAGTTTTTGAGAAGCTGTCCGGGTCCTGAACATCTCCCTTCGGACGGTCTCCCGGAAATATGCTTCGCCGGCAGGTCAAATGTCGGAAAATCATCTCTGCTGAACAGGCTCAGCGGGGATCATTCCGTTGCCAGAACAAGCTCCAGACCCGGATGCACTCAGTTTCTGAATCTCTACTCCGTATCAGGCAATTATTATATTGTTGACCTTCCCGGTTATGGATATGCGCGTGCTCCCCGGAAGAACCGTTCTGAATGGACGGGATGGATAGCCACGTATTTAATGGACAGAGTGCAGCTGAGAGGTGTAGTACTCCTTATTGATGCAAGACACCCCTGTCTGCCCAACGATATGGAGATGGTGAACTTTCTCAAGGAGAGAGGCAGACCCTATATCATTGCCCTGACGAAGTCGGACAAACTTAAACGGGGGAAACTTGCGTCATCCGCTGCAAAAGCAAAGGATATGGGGCCGGTTATACCTGTTTCGTCACTCACAGGTTCGGGTATACAGGAGCTTAAGAAATGGATTCTCCAGGCGGTGGACTGAGTTCATGAAAGGAATAGCATGCCAGCAACAATAATTGTCGGCCTTCAATGGGGCGATGAAGGTAAAGGAAAAATGGTTGATCATCTTGCTGAAAACGTAAATGCCGTTGCCAGGTTTTCAGGAGGAGCCAATGCGGGGCATACTGTTGAAGCTGACGGACGCAGGATTGCGCTGCACCAGCTTCCAAGCGGATTGCTGCGGCCGGATGTACTTGGCATCATTGGATCCGGTTGCGTTCTCGATCCGGTTGCCCTCGCAGAGGAAATTGAATCAATTGAAAAGGAAGGTTTTTCCATTGCAGACAGGCTTTCGATATCCGGAAAGGTGCACCTTGTTCATCCGGCAGGCAGGTATACTGAGAATATCAATGAGATGAAGCTCGGGAAGGCTGCAGTCGGAACAACAGGACGTGGAATAGGTCCCACCTATGTGCGCAAATTCATGCGGAAAGGAATCAGACTTGAGGATGCAGCTGTACCGGAGATATTTCTTTCCAAATCTGCAGTCATCACCAAGGAATGCATAGAACAGCTTGCTCTTTCAGCTGAACTCGCCGAATCTCTCAGGGAAGAAGTTGATGTGTTCAACCGCGAGTCCATCAAGCTTGTTGATCGCGCAATGGATGTATCAATGGTAATAGCCAGAATACTGTCATCCGAAGGCTCGATTCTTGCCGAGGGCGCACAGGGATCCCTTCTTGATCCTGATCACGGAACTTATCCATTTGTTACTTGCGGATCCTGCGTTTCGGGAGCGGCCTGCGTCAGTCTTGGCATAGGCCCGGTTATGATAGACGAGGTGGTTGGTGTTGTGAAGGCTTACAGCACCAGAGTCGGGAACGGCCCCTTTCCCACAGAGCTGACCGGTCCACTCGGCGAGAGGATAAGGGAACAGGGAAATGAATACGGAGCGACCACCGGTAGACCGCGGAGGTGCGGATGGTTCGATGCCGTTCTGGTGAACTACACCGCCAGGATTAACGGGTGCACCTGGACAACAATCACTCTTCTCGATGTCCTCAGCGGCATTCCTGAACTGAAAGTCTGCAAGAAGTACGAACTTGACCCGGAGATCGATCTTACGCTTTTTGAAACAGGGGTGAGGCTTGGGAAACACATTCCTGTATATGAAACCCTGCCTGGTTGGGAGGAGGATATCAAGGGAGAGCGGGAATGGGATGCTCTACCGGAGAATGCCAGAAATTACGTGCTGTTTATCGAAAAACTCACTGGTGTGCAGGTTAAAGCCATCTCAACAGGACCTGCCAGGGAGGATCTGATCTGGAGAAATTAACCCGGGGTTTTGAATTTTTCGATACCCATTGCCACCTCTGTGATGAGCGGTTCAGCGATGATCTTGACAGTGTGTTTGCCTCGGCGGCAGAATCAGGTGTAACCGGATTCATGGTTCCCGGCATATCACTGGAAAGCAGCCTTAAGGCGGCTTTCCTGTCCGAAACTCGAACCGGCGTATACGCCTCGGCGGGAATTCATCCAAACGAATTCGATCCTGATTATCCGGACAATCCTGCTGATATATCTGAAATTCTTCTCCGCCCACGAGTTATAGCTGTGGGAGAAACAGGGCTGGATCTATACCGGGAAGGGATTTCAGCTGAGCTTCAGATCAAGATGTTCAAGAAGCATATCAGGCTCGCTGAAGCATTTGGATTAACGCTTATAGTTCACTCGCGGAATGCTGAGAGGGAGGTTCTTGATGTTCTGGGCGATGATGTTGCTGTCCCGGTCATAATGCACTGCTTTACCGGTCCTGATGATATTGCGATCGAAGCTGCTGACAGGGGGTACTACATAGGATTTGCGGGGCCTTTGACTTTCAAAAAGAACGATCAATTAAGAGATCTTGCCCGATCACTGCCGCCGGATAGAATTCTGATTGAAACGGATGCTCCCTATCTGTCTCCTGAACCCCACCGGGGTAAACGGAACGAACCTTCCTATGTTAAGTACATAGCCGATACCATTTCAGAAATATGGGACAGGGATACTTCGATGACTGCCGTTACGCTTATGAAGAATTCCATGGAAGCGCTGCAGTTGGGACCCTTCCTGCGAACTGACCTTGTATACTTGCTGTATGGGAATATTTATATGAACATTACAGGCAGGTGTGCAAATCGATGCAGGTTCTGTATTAAAGATAGAGCAGATGGTATCGGACATTATTACCTGAAACATCATCGAGAGCCCCTCGAGACGAGACTTGAATCCATTATAGAGTCGCTCAGCCCCCGTATGGGAGAAGAGCTTGTCTTCTGTGGGTACGGCGAGCCAACCATGAGACCTGAACTGCTCAAGAAGCTTGCCCGAAGCGCTTCCGAAAGGGGTTTTCGCGTAAGGCTGAATACAAACGGAACCTGCCTCTCGTGGTTATCCCCTGGAGAAACCGCTTCACTTCTCGAACCCTTTGATTCTATAAGTGTCAGTCTGAACGCTTCCTGTAAAGAGGAATACAATGCTGTCTGCCGTCCTGAGAATGGAAACGCATGGGACAGATTGCTGGAGTTCATAGAACTGGCGGGAAGAGCTGCTTCGGTCAGACTCACCGCCGTGAAACATTCGGGTGTTTGCATGGAATCGGTGAAGAAACTGGCTAAGAATCTGAGTTTGCCGCTTCGGATAAGAGGATAATGCTGATAACAGACCTGAAGAGGTACTTAAACAGAACCGGGTTCTATCCGAACAGGAACCTTGGACAGAATTTTCTCATCAATTCTTCCATAGCATCAAGAATCGCTGCTGAAATAAACGGACAGGGCGGCGTTCTGGAGATAGGACCCGGGTTCGGTTCTCTGACCGAAAAGCTTCTGGAGCGATCCGAATCGCTATCTGTGGTGGAGATTTCAGGCAGAATGGCTTCGTTCCTTCAACGGAGGTTCAGCGATGAACAGCTGAACGTCATCCGAGCCGATTTTCTCAAGGTGGATCCTTCTGAATTGCCGGGGTATCCATTCACAACCATTGTCGGCAATCTTCCGTATTACATATCCTCTCCCATTCTCTTTCGAATGATCGAACAGAGTTTCAGACATGTTCAGAAAGCTGTCCTTATGCTGCAGAGGGAGGTAGCCATTAGATTATCAACCCTTGACGGCGGCAAGGATTACGGTAAGCTTTCACTGCAGATCTGGCCGATTTTCACTGTAGAGAACCTTATTGATGTTTCAGCGGAGGATTTTTATCCCGTTCCAAGAGTTCTTTCCAGGGTAGTTGTTCTGAATCGCCGAAGTAAACCCCTGATTCCGCAAGAGCTTTATGGTAGATTCAGAAGGATTGTTAAAGTGTCGTTCGC
>JAGLOY010000048.1 GCA_023138735.1 Candidatus Aegiribacteria sp.
AGGCTTATTAGTAAAAACTTCATTTCTTCCTCCCTGGTGTTTTCCCGGCCTTCATTCAAGGCTGGGATTTCATTGTTACTTACCGTCTAAAAGGCTCCGGGATTCTTCTTTCTTATTACCTTCCTTTCCGTCTGAAGTGTTCAATGTATCCTCAAAGCGGAACCCGCATATGTAGCAGTATTTTGCGAATACGACCCTGATCTGTGCATTGCATTCGGGACATTTTGAAATCAATGCGACTCCGCAATACGGGCAGGTTACATCTCTGTCTATTCCCAGGTAATTACAGCGGGGACATATCTTTTTTTCAATTTTGCTCATAGAGAGGAGTATAAAAGACAGCGTTAAAAAAGTGTTAAATAGAGAAAGGGGATTTGCTCAATCAGTTCGATGAAGTAATTCTGTCGTACAGTTTGACTGTTTCAGGTCCCGGTACGGTATCGAATTCCGCTTTAAGGCATTGGCAAAGATGCTCGAACTGCCTTATCGCACCTGTTCGATCTCCCTGATTATGGAGGCCATGCATGATGATCCTGCATGCCTGTTCGTTGCATGCATCCAGGAGCAGAAGCCTCTTCGCAAGAAGTATCGATTCATGCCATTCGACCCGATCAATGCATCTTATAGCCAGCCAGAACAACATCTCTCTCATCGTGTTCTTCAGCTCATCCTGCTTGTCAGCTACAGGCAGACTGTAAAATTCAGGCAGGAAGTAACCCTTGTATAAACTGACTGCTCTACGTGCCCTGTCCTCCGCCGGATGGAATTTTCCGGATTGTTTGAAAGTGCGCCACTCTTTTACAAGCGATTCGAACGTCCACAGGTCCGCCCGGACGAGTTCTCTGTCAAACGCAAGGAAAGAGCCTTCCTGAAGGATGGCCTGACTGCCCATGACTTTATTGAGATTCGAAAGGGCGACTCGAAGGTTCCGCAGCGACTTCTTCTTGGTTGTTTCCGGCCAGAGATGAGAAGCCAGTATCTCTCTGGTCGTTCCGCGAGAGCCGGATTGAACAAGAATCAGCGCCAGCAGTTCCTGTGATTTTCTTGTTTTCCATTCCCTGTTCGCAACCACGTCCGTATCACCGGGTCTCTTGACAGCCAGACCGCCGAATGTGGATACTTCTATTCGATTAACACTGATATCGTCCATCATTTCGCTGATCAGTTCAGCAGCATTGCCGAATCCATCTTTCTTCTTCACAACATCATAAAGGCGGGCAATTACTGCTGTAGCCTGCATTATTGACAGGATTTCCAATCCCTCCATGAATATGGTCTCTCCCTGTACCCCCCCCATGGCGAGACCGAAGTCAATCAGTATTTCGCTCATGTAGGGCATTTCTCCTTTTGCGATCAATTTGCTTCTCGAATCCTCCAGATTTCGCAGCGCCTCAGGCTGCATATCCCTGTGCAGAAGAATCAAAGCTTTTGCTCCAAGAGCGATTCCGTATCGCATTTCGGAGTGCAGTTCTTTTGATTGTTTCAATACCCGGTCTATTAGTTCCTCTGCCGCTTCAAGCTCGTTCCTCTTCAAATGGATATGGCTTTCCATGATTTGAATGTCGTAGTGCATCTGTTTGGATATTCTATCCTCGGGTATTCCTCTGAGAATCGATTCAGCCGTTTCAATATCACCAAGCTTCAGGAGTGTTTTTGCTTTGCCGATCTGAGCACTCAGCTTCAGCCTCGGATTATTGATATCGGCAGCTTTTTCCAAGGTCTGGTCGAAAAAGCTGAGAGACTGCTTGTACTCACCCTTGTATCGAAAGTACGATCCAATGTAGAGAAGATTGATTCCAATCAATGGTTCCAGACGAAGCAGCTCTGCTTCTTTTATTGAATCGTTGAATCTTTTCAGCGCAGAATCAAGCCTGCCCATTGCCATTTCAATAAGTCCCAGATTTGAGCTGGAATCTCCAACATGATGAAGGAGATGCTGCAGATCTACTATCTTCCGGGCTCGGGTAAGATATTGATGTGCCTTATCTGCATCTCCCTTTAGATACGAGACTAATCCAAGATTTGTATACACCTTGTACAACGCTTCAGGAGCCCTGTTCTCGGGTATTTCTGCAGTAAGCTTCATAGCCTCCTGTTCAGACTCCTCCAATAGTTCTTTTCTTCTCTGAAGAAGACAGTGCTCAACAACAAACGACCAGTAGAATGAATCATCTGTCTTCAGAAGTGAGAGGCCTTTTTCGTAGAACTCTTCCGCTTTCTCAATGTCCTGGGTGATCAGTGCTTTATGAAAGAGTATCCGGTAAGTAAGTGCTGCTTCTTTATTAAGATCATTGTGAATCAGTCCCGTGACAAGATGCTCTGATTCTTCAGATGACAGGCAATCCCTGCCCATCTTCCATGAGAGATAGTTGAACTCAGCCCTGATTTTAAGCCTGTATTTTTCCTGCAGAGGAATCTTATCAGCTATTGCTCCTGCAATACTCAGGTATTCCCAGGCAATGGGGTATTGGTAGCTGCTCAGCATCAGAGCCATGGACACTTTGTATAGGTGGCAGGCGAGTTCTTCGGTTTCTTCCGATGGAAGAAGATCCTTTATCATATGGAACAGGATCTCCTCATCGCTTCTATTGCATTCCCTTAGAATACCAGCCAATTTACGATGCAATCCCCGCCTTCTGCTTATCGAAATCCTCCGGTAGTGCAATGTGTGGATAAGTGGATGGGCGAACTGCTGCATATCATCAGGTTCAGTAATCATACCTGAAGCTATCAGGATACTGTTTGATCTGTGGAATTGCTCATCTGGCACTGTATCGAATAGTTTTCGAAGCAATTCCGGGCTGAATCGCTCACCAATTACAGCAGCTCCCTGCAGCATATTCATTTCATCCGCTGCTAAACTCCCAAGGCGATAATGTATAACACTATCAACTGTTTCGGTTATAGTGAAATCTTTATAATCGTTCTCGGTCTGCCATCCTTTACCGGCTTTGTCCTGGTGGATTATGTTCTGGCGGATAAGAGCTTTGAGTATTTCCTCGATGAACAGAGGATTGCCTTTCGTGATCGCAAAAAGCCAATTTGTGAAATGATTGGGAAGGCCGCCTTCGAACTGCCCGCACAAATAAGTTTCCGTCTCTTTCCGTGAGAAATTTGAAAGATTGATATTTATTACAAGGCGATCCGTATTGAACTCATCTATTATTCCCTTCAATACAGGATTATCTATTTCCGAACGTGCTGTTCCCACTATCAGAATTGACTGTTCAATTATCCTCTGAACAAGATAATTCAGCAATTGAACGGATTCATCACTCATCCATTGTATGTCATCCAGGATCAGAACCAGAGGTTTGGATTTGGACAGATCTTCAAAAAACCGCTGGAAAGAATATAAAAACGAAGTGTTGTCAACTGGATGCGCCAGGTCCGGCAGGTTAACCGGATAGTAATTCCTGAGATCAGGTATGAGATGAGCGAAGTGCGGAGCGATTTCCGGAGAGAGGTATTTCAGAAGCCATGACTGGTTATGCTCCAGGTCGCATAAATAGTACTTGATCATCTGAGTGAAAGGCGAGAAAGGTTTTACGTCATCTTTTATTACTCTACCATGCAGGATGTGAAGGTCACGCTCTTCAATCCTGCCTCTAAACCTGTTAAGAAGCCATGTCTTTCCTACACCTATCTCGCCCTTTACCAGGACAAAACCACCGCTGTAATTAAGCGCTTCATCTAATTGCTGATTCAGCAATTCCAGTTCCTGCCGCCTGCCGGTAAATGGTGCTAATTGACGCAAGTAGAGTCCTTCCGGGTTGTGAACGATATTGCGTTTAATATCCAAAAAGAACTATCCAATGTCCATGTATTCGCCAGGATCAGCCCAGAAGGCTTCCTGCCAGCAGGAAAGCCCCGATAACGCGATGAGCAATATCTGAACAAAAACAGCAAGGATAGCCGGAAATCGCATGAACCATAGTTTGCAGCCAGGGTGGCAACAACCTGCTGCGGACTCCCGGCGAGTATGTCACTGGACAATTACTCTATACAAAAGGTTTAACAGGATAAGTGTAATTCCAAGGTATTCAAGGCTGTATTTACTGAACTGCCAAAGAGTTCTAATACAGCCTTTCAAGCAGATCGAGAAGTTTATCTCCGTACAGCCGATCGGCTGCCCAGGTCCCCGCCAGCCCAAGAATATCAGGTGATTTTCCTCTGGGAGTTACATAATGATAACGGGGGTCCACAAGATCACCGTTCAAAGGATCAGCCGAACCGTAAGCCTTCAAATGCTGCACATGGGCACGAATACCGGTACACTCATCGGGAAAAGAATGACCCGGCTGACCGGGACCTACAGACCCGAGACCGCAGAAATTGTTCATCTCCGAACTGACAAGCCCCTGAAAACGAAGGAATCCGGTTTCCAGGCACATCTGCACGAACGCAACATCGGAATTAACACCTTCAAAGGCACATTCAGCAATGTACAGATCCGCCAGACGGGCAACCCTCTGCTCATCCGCATCGGGATTGTTTTCCATGAAAAATGAGACCAGCTGCTCTGAATCCATCAAACCGTTACCCATTATCAGCAGAGGCGGATTCGGATCCGGCAGAGCCATAACTGGACAGAAGGCAACAATTGCAGCGAATATGAAAGAAGAAACCACTCTATGCTTCATTCCTGCTCCATCCTTCTGCCAGAGAAAAGTCGATTTGCCAGCTCTGCAATCGTGTGAAGAGTGTAGAGGGGAAGGTTGATCAGCCATTCTTCCTCACGGTAGCCGGAAAGGGACGTACGAAAAGCAATTCTCGGAGAATAGATATTGCAATAACTTTTAAGGCTTTTCGCCTGCAGGTTCTCATAGGATTTAACCTCCAGTGGAAGCACCATACCGGCAATCTGTAACACGAAATCAACTTCTCCTTTGGAACGGTCCGCACTCCAGTAGAAAGGATTAATTCCAGCATTTGAGATGAGCTGCTGCAGAACAAACTGTTCTGTCAATGCACCCTTGAACTCTTCGAATAATCTGTTGCCCTGTAGAACGCTTCTGGTATCAAGATCGCTCATTGCGCAGAGAAGTCCCACATCCGGTGCATACAGCTTGAATGCAGCGCTATCACGGTAAGCTTGAAGCGAGATTCCAGGCTTGGTTATCCTGTTCACTATGTGAACCAAACCGCAATCGGAAAGCCACTGGATTGCAAGCTCATATTCCCTTGCTCTGGCGCCTTTTCTCACAAGCCCGTAAACAAATTTCCTGTTCTCTCTAGCCAGTTGCGCAGGCAGGCTTTTCCATACAGAGCGAATTCTTGGAACAGTGGTGTTTGGCGCGTGCTTCGAAAAATCCTGCTCGTACGCATCAAGAAGCTGTTTCTGAATGTCTCTTACTACGGTGAAATCCCGTTTCCAAAGAAAACCATTCACAACCTCAGGCATGCCTCCCACAAGATAATACTGCCTTAAAAGCTCTTTCAACTTTACTGCGAATACACTTACCATGCTGAAGTCAAGCTTTTCTATCATATCGTGAAGAGGAGTATTACCAGTGGCCTGCAGGAATTCCGGGAAGGAAAGGGGATACAGGTTCAGAAACTCTACTTTTCCCACCGGGAAAGAAGTGTCAGGATGCAGCGCAACTCCCAGAATGGATCCTGCGGCAATGATACTGTGCTGGACAGCGTTTTCCTGGAAGTATTTCAAAGATGTGAGGGCTTTGGGGACTTCCTGCACTTCATCGAAAAGGATAAGTGTTTCGCCTGGTACAATGGGGCATTCAGCCTCCACCTGCAGCCCCAGCAGGAGACGTTCAATATCGAAGTCTCCCTCGAACAGCAGTTTCATACGGGAGTTGTTTTCAAAGTTAATGTAGGCGCATCGTTCATAACATGAGTTGCCGAACTCCTTCATCAACCATGTTTTTCCGGTTTGCCTTGCTCCTCGGATAATAAGCGGTTTACTGATCTCGCTTGTTTTCCAGCTCTTTAATCTCTCAATCGCTTTTCTGTACATGGTAAACCTCCGGAAGATATTACAATCATAGTAAAAAGGCATCACAATAGTCAACCGACATATGTGATTGATATACACAATAGACGTACGACTTACGTGAAGACACACAATTATGCCCGATTATAACTTCTTCGTCAGTGCTTACATCCCGGAAGTTCAAAAGGAGGTAGGTTTTTCTTTTTCCGAAGCCAGTTCATTCCTTTGAGTACCGGCGTTTTCCGCAGCACAAAAAGAAATGCCTGCCTCTCTCCGGGAATGTCCGTCAGTATTATCCCGACGATAAGGGTGATAAGCCCCTGCCCGGGAAGAACCAGCATGGCAAGACCCATGATAATAAGAACAACACCGATAATGTTCTTAACCACCAGATACAGAACATGCAGGGGAAACGGAACCCAAGCAGGTTTTGACCTGATCTTTCTCTTCTTGAAGTAATCAGCAGGAAGGGTCTGAACAAACACTGGAACCAGAAGAGCAGAGATCAGGAACATCACTACCGAAATCCCACCGATGAGGAATTTATGCACCCGCACAAAATCAAGGATCAGGTTCACAATTCTCACAAAGCTCCTCTGTCCTGCATGTCTCAATCCCCCTCGATGCTATCATACTCCCAGGCAAGCTCTCAGTATAGGCAATCCCGGTAACCAGCTCATCCTCCATTGACGCATCTCTTGTAGAATAGATAATATGTTTATTGAATGCGTAAAGGCTCTACAATGCTCTCACATGATCCGCTGAAGGGGATGGACAGGATGAAAACCAACCGGCAACTGACACACTGTTTTAAAGGATTATTTACCCTGGGAGTACTTCTCCTGTCCCCTCTGGCGCTGTATGCGTCCGATACAATCGAGGACCTGACGCAGCTGGGTCTACAGCAAATGAGACAAGAGAACTTTGCAGAAGCTTTATCGTATTTCGATCAGGTGATACTGCTTGATTCGGGTAATTTCAATGCACTGCTCCAGATGGGTATTGCATACTCCTGTCTGCAAAACAACGACGAAGCAATCATTGCTTATTCCACGGTTATCCAGCTTTATCCCGAAGAATGCATACCCGCACTGTATTGCAGAGCTGTGGTTTACTTAAAACTCGAGTATTACGACATGGCAATCTCCGATTACACCAGAATGACCGAGCTGGATCCAGAGAATTCGCAAGGATTCTCTGGAAGAGGTCTGGCTTACTCCCGACAGGGAGAATCGGTTCTGGCAATAGAGGACTATACGAGAGCCATCGAGATCGATCCGGGAAATAGTTCCGCATATTACAACAGAGGCAAGGAATACTCCGTATTGGAGCTTTATGACCTTGCCATCGCTGACTGGACGTGGGTTATCGACAATAACGCTCCGATGATTGCCAGCGCATTATACAACAGAGGATTTCTTTACGATGAAATGCATAATTACGAACAGGCGATATCCGATTATTCCCGGGCAATCGAGCTTGATCCACTGCACGTCAGTGCGTATAATAACAGATCCGTAAGTTACTTTCACCTGGGCGATTACGAGAGTGCTATTGTCGATCAATCACGAGTTATCGAATTCAATCCTGAAAATGCGAATAGTTACTTTGACAGAGGTTTGGCTTACGCAGAACTGGAAGACTACGAACAGGCGATATCCGATTACTCCAGAGCAATCGAGATAAATCCCGAGCATATCACTGCAATTTTCAACAGAGGCGTCCAGTACAACAACTCTCGAAATTTCGACCAGGCGCTGATCGATTTTACTAGTGTAATCGAACTCTACCCTGAATTCGCAGATGCCTATTACTACAGAGCCGTGATCTACGATAATGCAGGAGACACTGAAAAGGCGAATGCGGATTTCGAAAGAGCAGAGCAGCTGGGTTCCAACCTGGTGGAATAAACTCCAGCGCTTACCTCTCCCGGGTTAAAAACGAAACCCCTACATGCCGCCTCTGCCTATCAGCATAATAGGCACCGTCTTAAGAATAAGCCTGACGTTCAGGCCAATAGATCGGTTCAGCACGTAGCAGAAGTCCATGAACTGCGCTGCGTCCATCGGAAGCCGGCTCCTGCCGTATACCTGCCATATCCCGGTAAGCCCGGGCTTCACGGTGAACCGCAGTTTTTGCCAGTCCTTGTAATGCTCCAGCTCGTAGGGAATGCAGGGTCTCGGGCCTACAAGGCTCATCTTACCAGTAAGCACGCACCACAACTGCGGCAATTCGTCCAGCGAAGTCCGCCGCAATACTCTCCCCATCCTGGTAATCCGTGACTTGTTCTTCAGTTTAAAGCCGTTCTCCGACTCCGAATCGGCTGCCATCCCGTTAGCGTACTTCTCGAAGTACTCCTTGTGAGCCTTCTCGTGCCCTCCCTTAGGGTCGTGCATCATCGACCGGAACTTGGGGAATGCAAAATGCTCCAAATCCAGTCCCACACGATTCTGCACGAACAGTGCCGGTCCCCGGCTCTCCAGTTTGATAGCCAACGCGATCAGCAGCATAAAGGGCAGCAGTATCAACAGGGCAACAAAGGACAGCATGATGTCAAAAGCTCTCCATAACAATTTTGACAAGCGGTTCATCTTCCCTGTGAAGAAAATCATCGCCATCCGATGAGATGTGCTGAGCCAGGGATCAAAGTATCTGAGCTTCTCGAATATCTCGCTGAAAAAGCTCGCTTGTATCCCCTTTTGGTACAGCGACCAAGCTGACAAGGCGAAGTCCTCAAACAGAGCTCCGTCGTCACAGACGCACAGATCGTTCATCCCTTGATCCCGCACATGTTCCACAAGGAACTTGATCCACTCCTCCCTGTCCTTGCCTTCATTTTCCTCCACATGCACCAGTTCAAGGTACCACAGGTAGACCGGAGACTTTCTGCACAGCGCCCTCAGCGTCCTGTAGTGTTCGCTATCTCCGAATACAGTTACCCGGATCTTACCTTTCATGAAGGGCCTAATCAGCAGGCGGAAGACGTACGGAAATGCAACAACCCGTAGAAGGAAGTAGAACAGCACCAGACAGAAGAACGATAATACCACGATGAATCTACTCTGCATGAAGTAATCCGCTGGCAGACGGAACAGGAACATCACAACAGTGTACAGCATAGTAACGATCATGCTTACCCGAACACCCCGGAACCCCAGCAGCGACCTGTTAACAGTCGTCCGCGTGAAGTGAAGTCCTTCCATCTCGGTAATCAGCACGAAAAAAAGAGAATAGAATGCCCATGTGCCCAGAAGATGCCCACCCCAAATTGATGACAGGTTACCAAACCGCAGAAAGTGCGCAAAGGCAAGCGATACATACACCACAATCAGATCCAGTACAAACGCCCCCAGAGCGAATGCCCTGTCCAGCGTGACCCCTAATTTGAACTTACCCATCTTACCTCGCTGTGCAGATGATACGGATTTCTTATTACCATAAATCTCAGCAATGCTGATTTAAAACACAAGTGCCAATCCAGCCGAACCAAACAAGGTTTGCACAGAACCTGCTTCTGTTTAATGTTTTCAACAACAATCGTATTTCAGTATTTGTATCTATTCACTGGTATTATTCATCTTCTTTGCTTAGAATATGCCCACTCATAGGAACTACCACTATACATGTAAGGGGAGAAACTTCTGCAATACATTGTTACAGGATGTGCTGGATTTATAGGTAGTACTCTTACAGATCATCTTCTGTCAAATGGGCAGAATGTTCTTGGGGTGGATTGCTTTCGCGATTATTACAATCCAGTTATAAAGAGAGGGAACTTAAGTTCTGCGCAAAAGCATGATGGGTTCAACCTTCTTGAATTGGATTTATCCAGGCAATCTCTCCCAAATGCTTCAACTTTAACTAATGGTGAACCATTTGTTGTTTTTCACCTTGCTGCCCAGCCAGGAGTAAGAAGTTCATGGGGTAAGGAATTCAGCTTCTATACCCAGGACAACATCAATGCTACACAAAATCTCCTTGAATGGTGTCTACAGGCGGATAACATGCAAAATTTGGTGTTTGCGTCTTCCTCCTCTGTTTACGGTAATGCAAAGGAACTTCCTATGCACGAAGACAGGACAATCCCAAAACCATACTCACCATATGGCGTCACAAAACTCGCAGCAGAGAACCTTGTATCTCTTTACCATACTAACTATAGCTTACCAACTGTATCTTGCCGATTCTTCACGGTTTATGGGCCAAGACAACGACCGGATATGGCTTTCCACCGCTTCATTACGGCTGGGCTTCATGACAAACCAATCACAATTTATGGCAGCGGAGAGCAAACCCGAGATTTCACCTTTGTAAGTGATATTATTGATGGTCTGATAAAAGCTCAAACTATAACAAATGGAGAGATTTTCAATCTTGGCGGTGGTAACAGAGTAACTCTGAACAAGGCACTTGAAACACTTCAAAGAGTAATGGGTAAGAATCTGAAATTACAACACGATGATTTTCAACAGGGAGATGTTAAGAATACTTTGGCTTCAACAGAAAAGGCTAGCCATATTCTCGATTGGACTCCTTCAATGTCACTCGAAGAGGGTCTTGGAAACGAATATGAGTGGTTAAGGAAACTTCAGAAGTAGTTCATAGTATGCTACAAGCGAAGAATTTCTATTGACTAATCCTCCACTGCTCTTGCTCTATAAACTATTTGAACCCGTTTAATTAAACAGTGTGAATTTGGAAAATCCTCATTCACACGGTTTCAGTAATTTGCACAAACCACGCTTCAGTTTAATGTTTCCCATTACATATTGGATTGAAATGGACGGAGGAATCCTCTTGAAAATACTTGGACAGAAACTGAGTGATGGTTCTGTAACCGTATTCGATGCCCCTGATCCCGCAATCGCAGCGGGTTTCATCAGAGTGAAAACGCTGTTCTCAGCAATCAGCGCTGGAACCGAAGGCAGCAAAGTCATTACCGGCAAAAAATCTCTTATCGGCAAGGCAAAAGCCAAACCTGCCCAGGCAGTGCAGGCAGTGCAGATGGTAAAGTCACTCGGTTTGAAGAACACTATCATTAAGGTTAAATCAAAACTTGAAGGCGCACAGCCCCTGGGATACAGCCTTTGTGGCGAAATCATAGAAATATCAGAAAACACGGGTAACCTGAAAGTCGGCGATATCGTTGCATGTGCCGGAGGAGGCTACGCGAATCATGCTGATGAAGCGGTAATTCCTGCCAATCTTGCAGTAAAGCTGCCTAAGGGTGTTGATCCCAGGAATGCCGCTTACACCACAATTGCTTCAATCGCCCTTCAGGGAGTAAGACTGGCCGACCCAACCATTGGCGAGACGGCTGTTGTCCTTGGCCTTGGAATTATCGGACAGCTGGCAGCTCAGATACTAAAAGCAAACGGATGCAGAGTATTCGGAACAGATCTGGATGAGAGCCAGGTACAACTCGCTCTTGAATGCGAATCCGTTGATGCCGCTTCTGTATCTGGAAAAGACAGTACAGCAGCTCTGATAAGCGATTTTACAAGAGGCAGGGGAGCAGATATTACCATCATCTGCGCGGGAACTGCAAGCAATCAACCCGTCGAATTCGCAGGAGACATCACCCGCAAAAAGGGAAGAGTGATTGTCGTCGGCGCAGTAGGCATGGATATCCCAAGAGAGAGTTACTTCAAGAAAGAACTCTCCTTCGCAGTTTCCTGCTCATACGGTCCAGGCCGGTACGATCCAACCTACGAAGAAGGCGGTATTGATTATCCGTATCCATACGTTCGCTGGACTGAGGGTCGCAACATGGAGGCTGTTCTTGATCTGATGGCAAACGGTTCATTGGATCCCTCAATACTGACAACTCACTCAGTACCCCTGCAGGATTCACCGGTGGTATATGAGATAATAGCCACAAAAAGCGAGCCTTTCTGCGGCCTGCTCATCGAATATCCTGTAAAGGAAAGAAAACCAACCAATACAGTAAATCTCCCACAATCATCGAAAAAACTGAGCAAGGATCTCATAGGTATTGGCATGCTGGGACCGGGTTCTTTTGCTCAAACATTTCTGCTGCCACCTCTGAAAAATGAAAGCAGAACATTCTTCTCCACGATCTGCACAAGAAGCGGACTAACAGCTTCCGATATCGGTATTCAGAAAGGCTTCAGAAAAGCCGTAAACAGCATAGATGAAATGCTCGAAGATCCTGAAACGGATGCAATCGTTGTAGCAACCAGGCACAACACTCATGCAGAAGCGGTTCTCAAGACTTTGAAAGCCGGAAAATCCATTTTCGTTGAAAAGCCCCTCTGTCTAACCAGGGAAGAGCTGAAGGAAATCGCAACAGCCCATAAGAATTCTGACTCAATAGTACAGGTTGGCTTCAACCGCAGGTTCTCAAAGGCAGCTACAGCTGCAAAGGATTTCATCGGCAAGAACCATCCACCGCTTTCCATGTTCTACAGAATCAATGCAGGACATATACCAAAAGAACACTGGACGCAGACGGAAGAGGGCGGCGGCAGGATAATAGGTGAAGTATGTCACTTCATCGATCTTTTTCAATATTTCGCTGACTCAGATCCAGCAAGAGTTCACGCTTTCTGTGTGAGCTCAGATGACTCTTCAATAGTACTTCAGGACAACATTGTAATCATCATTGCGTATGAAGATGGCAGTATCGGCTCAATAGGCTACTTCGCAGAAGGCAGCAAAGCCCTGCCGAAGGAACGCTGCGAAATAACCGGAGGAGGAAGAACTGCTGTCATCGACAATTTCAATCGATTGGAACTCTACGGCACCTCAAAGAAAACAGCAAAATTCAAGGGCAAGGGTCATGCTGAAGAGATCGTAGAATTTATCACCGCACTCAAGACAGGTAAGCCGGCAATCAGCATGAGATCCCAGCTGGCGACAACACTTGCTTCTTTCGCTGTACTCGAAAGCCTTGAAACAGGAAAAGCAGTGGATATCGATATAGGACATCTACTTAACTGATGGAAGACCTCCACAGAATTGCTGAATCAATCTGGAAATGGGCAAAGGACAGAGATTTCAAGGGTTACGATCCCTACGATGGCCTGAATAGCAGGCTTCTCGCTCCCCTCTTGAAGCACTCACGCTTTCTCCGCCTGGCGACAATCCAGGCAGTCAAGAGATGCCCTTTCAATCCACGCAAACTGCTTCTTATATCGCCTGGCCTGAATCCCAAGGGTTTAGCTCTTTTCCTGTCAGGAATCAGCTACATGCCTGAGTTGGACACAGAGAATACTGCAGAGCGATTACAGCAGATGATACTCAGCCTTGCATCAAAACCTGATGGAACTCCTGCTTTTTCAACAGTAAGAACAATAAGGAACGATATTTCAGTGGAGGAACTTGAAGAGAGCGAACTATTCGCATGGGGTTACAACTTCCCATGGCAGAGCAAAGCGTTTTTTCAACCCGCATGGTTCCCAACTGTTGTCTGTTCAAGTTTTGTCCTTGATGCCTTCAAGCAGTGCAGAAGCAGTTTCTATCCCGCGGTTGCCATAAACCTCGCGAAGTTCACTGCTGAAACACTGAATATCCATAAGGATGATTCCGGTATCTGCTTCAGCTACTCTCCAAATGATAACTCACGCGTATTCAACGCTTCGCTGTTTGCCGCGAAAATCCTTACGAGGGCTATCGAATTCGACGAGAACAATGCGGACTTGTACAGCTCACTGGCAACAAGAGCATGTGACTACGTTGTAAGCAGACAGAGCAGAGATGGAAGCTGGGTCTACGGTGAAGCGGATCACTGGCAGTGGGTCGATAATCTGCATACGGGGTTTGTTCTTGAAACACTGAATTCAATCGTCTCAATGCTCAGTACGGATAAATATGATGATTCAATAGCAAGGGGATTGAACTATTACACGGATAACCTTTTTGAAAAGGACTGGACAGCAAAATACTTCAGTAGCAGCAAGTACCCTCTTGATCCACATAGCACAGCACAGGGAGCTATAACCTACATGGAATTGAACAGGTTCAATGATAATGCTCCTCAAATAACCAAAAATATCCTGCATATAGGAATCGCTGATCTATGGGACATTAAACGCCAGGGTTTTATCTTTCAGAAGTATCCTTCACATATGAAGAGGATGATATACCTCAGATGGAGCCAGGGCTGGATGTTCAAGGCACTTTCATTTTTCTACCACAGAGATAACACTGGAGGACAGGTCTAAGGATGTATGTTTTCAGTCATCTGCATAAGGCTGCAGGGACATCAGTGAATGATATACTTCGCCGTACTTATGGGCTCAAGCATTTTGATGTCACGCCTTCTTCTGGCTTCCTCTACCAGTATGATGATCTTATAGGTGATATGAGATTGTTTGGTTCTCCCATCAGTATTTCTGGACATGGACTCAGACCATACACTGATTTCAAAGAGATGAATAATAGAATGAATTGGTATACAACTGTACGGGATCCTATTGCCAGATGTATCTCCCATTACCAACATCAGGTTGAGAAAATGGGAAGTCAATACTCCCTTAAAGAATGGATCGAAAAGCCTCATCACAAGAATTGGATGCTCTGGTTCTACGGTGGATCAAATTCCGTAGATCAAGCAAAAAGAGCAATACTTGATAAACAGATGCAAGTTGTTTTTCTGTCTGAGGGTTTGTATGAAGGCATGGAGTTCCTGTTTGGAAAAGGAATAACACGCGTCTATGGAGAAAAGAATAAACCGAAGACTGGTGATACTGCAAGAAAAATAAGGCAGAATCCAAAATTGATGAGTATTATTGAAGAAGCCAATCGCGGCGACTATGAATTACTCGAATTCCTTAGAACATTAGAAATTAAACCATTTAAGCCTGTCACCAGTTGCAGCAGAGTGAGATCATCTATTAATAGTGGATTAAGCTATCTGCATAGGAACTGCGTCTACAAACCTCTCAAGAGAGTGATCCTCGTTCGAAGAAGAACGAGTAAGAATACAATGTAACAATTCTTTGGAGGTAGTGTTGAAGATTTGGTTCGATGCCGATAACGCTCCACACGTTCTGGTTATGAAACCTCTTGCAGAAGAACTGACACGACGAGGACATACAGTCCTCTTCACAGCAAGGGACAGATCTTCCACATGCGAACTTCTGGATATGTACAACCTGGATTACATCAAAGTTGGAGGCACGTACAGAAATTCAACCGTCGGTAAGATAACAGGGACAATCAGAAGAGCCTTTGCATTGAGAAAAGCAATGAAACACTGGAAAGCGGATGTTTCATTCGGACATGGCTCCAGAGCACTACCCATTGCATCAAGAATGCTGAGGGTTCCAAGTATTACAATGTACGATTACGAGTGGGTCAACCCATCATTATTCAACAGGTTCTGCTCAAAGATCCTCCTACCCGATGTAATTACATTAGAAAGATGCCGGGAAGCAGGTATAGATACTGATAAAGTCAGATTCTTCCCCGGTTTCAAGGAGAACCTGTATCTGAACGATGTCAAACCCGATCCATCGATAGATTCTGAACTAGGGCTCAAGGATGAAAAGATCAAAGTCCTATTAAGACCGCCAGCAACAACAGCTCATTATCATAATCCTGAAGCAGAAGAAATTCTTGATGCTCTATTAGAAAAACTGTTTAATGATCCTGAAGTACAATTGATATGGATTCCCAGAACACCAGATCAAAATGAACTTATTCGAGGCTCACATAAGGCTGAGATCATAATCCCTGCAAAGGTCTACCCCGGTCCTCAGCTCATTCTAGCAATGGATATGATTATTGGCGGCGGGGGCACAATGACAAGAGAGGCTGCGGTACTTGGTGTTCCCTCGATTACTTTTTTCAAAGGTAAAAGAGGGGCAGTGGATGACGCTTTGCACAATAGCGAAAGACTGCAGATTCTGCCGAATAAGGAAGAGGCTTCAACATTGCATTTTCGCAGAACCAGATTACCTGTTTGTTCAGCGGAAGATAGTACCATTAATAACGTAGTGGATTATATCCTGAATTAACTTTCATCAGTATGTGTAATCTCCGAGACGCAGAACCGGAATTTTCCGCTTTTTGTGCGCGGAATTTCATCAACTATTCTCAGAACGACTGCAACCGATTCGGGAAGCATCTGCTCGATTCCCTTGATCAGCTTCTCACCATCTGAGTTCAAATACCCTCCAGCTGGAATTATCCTCACTTCAAGCTCCTCCGGAATCCTCTGAAACAATTGCGATTCAAGTATGTGTTCCACATCCTTGAAAGGAAATGTCAGGTTAGAAGCTGAAAGCAATGAACCATCAGGCATAAGGAGAAGATCTTCTCGCTTAGTGTCTATTCGGGCTATTCGTCGGGAGGATCTACCACAGGTGCATTCCCCGGGAAGGAATCGGGTCATATCACCTGTTCTGTACCGTAGAAGTGGAAAACCAAGATTACTGAGAGATGTTCCCACAAGTTCACCATATTCGCCTTCTGATGCAGGATTCCCTGTCTTATCTACGATTTCGAGTATACAATTCTCCCAATTCTCGTGAAGACCATTTTTACACTCAAATTCGGAAGCAGATGCTACTCGTTCGGTTAACCCGTAATAATCCAACACATAACAGTGGAACACTTTCTCAATCATTTTTCTCTGGAAATCCTGCAGTGGTTCTGCTCCGTAATAAATACTATCTAAAGGATAATCCAATCCACTTTGCCTGAAGCTATATGCTATCGTGTACAGAACTGAAGGATAACCTTCAAGAGCTTTAATATCAAATTTACCAAATGCTTCCAGATATGCTGAAGCTGAAGCTGGTGAGAGATGATATGTGGAAAAGTAAACCTGTTTAGCAAGCTTATTCACTCTCCAGTAAGGAGGTTTATTTTGTTCCAACGGAACTATTTGCAGTCCCCCAAGCATCCCTCGCCATTCCTTACCAAATTCCAATCCGGTTTGCTTTCTCTGGCGCCAGATTAGAGCCCTTTCCATATCAATGCATTCCTGAGTCCAGATTGTTTGCATTGGTGTGCCAGTTGTTCCGCTGGTTCCATGCTGGATCAATTTTCCTGGAAAGGAAGAGTTGATGAATCTTTTGACATCTGAGCGAACATCGTTTTTGCCAAGAACAGGTACAGAAAATAGAATAGAAAATGGATCCGAAGCAATTTGTCGTTCAGAAGGTAGCAACTCAGAATAGAATTCAGTTGATTTTGCGGCAATCAAAATTGTAGCAAGTTTTACTCTCTGGTATTCCTTAATTTGCAGTGTGTCATAGTTCTGGATATTCTGAAGAGAGGAAACGGTATTCTGGAATTCCTTAGTACTCTCATGCTTCCATCTTTTGCTTCCTGCATATGTAATGATCAGGTTTTGAATACTCATTGGAAGCATCTTATAAATTGAATACTGTATTCCAGAATAGTTCATTTGCTAGTCATCCTTCTACATACTGCTCTGAACATCATCCTGAAATGCCGTAGTTTTAGATCCTTCACAAAATGCCATAAAAAGCGCAATCCGTGTATTCTTGTAAGGACAATAATTGTTGCAATCTCTCTTTTTGCAATTGCCTCGACAGCATCAACTTCAGCAGAGATCTCATCAATCCCGGCTGATATTATTGCAGATAACGATATAACCTCTGATATGATTGCTTCAGCATCAGCTTCTTGTGCAATTCGTACCGCAAGAGGTCTACTAGTGTACATCACAGGAATAACTTCATATGAAATCTCCGATGAAGAAAAGAATACCTTCGCAAGAATGCCCTTATGCCGGTCTTCCCAATAACCTTTGTAGCTAACTGCACCGGCGTAATTATCAAAGAGAAAATTCCCCAAGCTGTAAAAGATGGGGATTCCTTGATAGGTTTCAATACCCTGAATGACGTGCGGATGATGACCTATTACGCATGATGCTCCAAGATCAACGGCGAGATGAGTCAAGTCACGATATACGGGGTGAACACTTTTTGAAAACTCCATACCTATATGCATCGAAACAATCAAAAAATCACAACGTTTTCTAGCTTCCGGTATATCGATTTTAAGATTTGCCTCCGAAAGCAGCGCTGCCCCGGGCTTTTCCCTTGAAGCTGTGAAGTTTCCCTTCTTGCAGAAACTCAGAAAGCCAAATCGAGTCTCTCTTATAGTTATAAAACATGGTTTCCTAGCTTCATTTTCGTTGGAACCAGCCCCAATTGAGCATGCTCCAATCTCTTCCAAAATGGATCTCGTCAGTTTTATACCTTCTTTACCACCATCCATGCAGTGGTTTGTACCAATATTTACAACTGCAGGATTCAATTTCTGAAGTAATGGTGCGAACTCGGTACTGGAAATAAGACTCGGATGGGTATATGGAGCCATTCTAAACGTATTTTCTACAAATGGAAGTTCCAAGTTAATACACAAAGCGTCCGCACTATTGATGCATCGCAGAACATCCATAGAGAATAAGTTTTCGGCTTCACCGCAGTGGAATGTGAGCCCAATGTCCCCTGAAAAGATGATGGTTGATGTTTTTTGCATCATACGGTATTTCCGATAATATTTAACAATTGTCGAACAAACGATGATGCAACTGTATCAAGTTCATACTTCTTAACATGCAAATAATTTTGCGCCCCAAATTCAAAACATTTCGAGGGATTGGCAATCAATGCAGATATAGCTTCTTTGATAGCAAATATTTCTCCGGGTTTCACAAGGCAAGATGCAGGATCAATTATGATGCTTGCTATTTCCCCTACTTCAGTGCTAATCACTGCGCAACCAAATGCCATTGCCTCAAGAATCACTACTGGAAAGACCTCTACATAGGAGGGAAGAATAAAGATGGAAGCATTCCTGTAGTAATTCCACTTCTCCTCACCGCTGACAATTCCATGAAAATGAATATTTTGTCTCCAAGGATGTTCTGCAAGAGCTGTATCCATTTTCAGTCTATCCTCTTCTATAGAGAAATCCCCAAGGATGTTCAGGCTCCAGTTTTTGTTTTCCATTAAAGCCAATGAGTTTACAAGATCGAAAATACCTTTCTCTTCAGTAAGTCTTCCCACGAAAAGAATAGAAGTAGGATCCCCTTTCTCAAATACCTTAGTTCGATTCGCAACGGCATTGGGTAGGATAGCATCCGCTTTGCGGAATCCTTTTGTTAAGTAGAATTCATCGATCTGCTCAGTCAATTGCGAGAAAGAATCCACATGACTGATAAGAAACGAACAGAGTTTGTAACCTAGACGACCCATGATCCCGTCAGGAACAGATTGTCTTGTGCCGACTGAGTGAACTGTTCTGCTGTGCCAGAAACCCATTCTTGAAGCGTGGAGATGAACTGCAAGAGGGAGCTTATACTTTGTTTTGGCGATGATAGCCACAAGCATATCCCTTATGAAGGAAATATCCCCATTAGTTACTAGTTGAATAGCGGAATATTCCTGACTGCGAAGTTCTGCCATAGTGGAACGTAACAAACTGTTTACATGTTTCAAAGATCCCTTTTTCGCAACGGAGGGAATCTCTATTGATCTTATTGGATTCGTCCTGATTGCGGTTACGTCGAATTTTTTTATGAATGGTTTGCTGAAAATTAAAAGAGAAGACTGATCTGCAACACCTCCATATGGTGGACTCTGAGGTGCAAGTACTAATAACTTGTTCTTATTATTTACTTCGTCCTCCTTTTGGAGATTCGTGGATAAGTCCATTATGTAGGTGATGTTTTTGTCAATGTTACATAAAGATAGAGAGAATTTACAATTTTATCCAGTATAATCTCTGATTCGTAAGAACGGTGAGCAGGTGCAAACTGTTTGATTACATAAGTAACTCTCTTGGTGGAATTGACTGTAATAGTCACATTGAAGCTGTCCCTGCGAATATTCTTCACTCTTTGATCTTGGTGGATTTAGAAAATAGTTCACTAATCAGTGTGATGAAGGATCTAAGGCGTCTAATGATGGAACGCTGGAAGGATTTGAACTCTGCTATTTCGAATACTCCTAACCGGACAAGCAAGAATGGTACAAATGTAAAGGCCAAGAGAAGAAAAATTGCACTATCAACAAAAGGATTTCCGGTTGACAGGAAGCAACCCATTGTCCCAAAGAACGCATAAATGGAAAAGGCTTTGAGAATTTTGCCAAAATCAATTTTAACATAAAGATACTTTTTTGAGGCTCTGTTTCTAATGTAGCTGGTTGTAAGATTGCCAATCAGTAGAGCTAATGCCGCTCCAGGAGGGCCAAACTTATCCACGAGGATAACCATCAATCCAAGAGATATCATGGAGCCTAAAGCATAAGCAATAGGGTACCAGATAGTTTTCCTCTTCAACATGAGTCCCACGCTAATCAAACCTCGTCCACCATAGGCAATTATTGAGAGTGCAATAAATGGAACAACCTTCCATGCATCAAAGTATCCCTGTTTGGAAAAGATAAGTAGAAGAGGTTTTGCCATTACTGAAAGAATCATTGCCATGAACCCAGTTATACAAAAATAGTATCTGGCAAGTGCGGAATAATGCCTTCCTGGATTCGTTTCTTTTTCAACTGACATTATTGACGCAGGAGCTATCATGTTAAGTGGTGTAATGATTAACTTTTCCAGGAGAGATGCTATTCTATAACCGAGTGCAAATATACCCACACCAGCACTTCCTGTGAATATTCTCAGGATCATCCTTGTGGAAGCAGTAACGGCGAACGCCGTAAAGTTTTCGGGAATATGAGGATATCCAAAGGCGTACATCTTTTTTATTTCCATAAATGAAATTCTAAAGGCAAGTTCCCGCCTTATGTAAAACAGGGACAGACAAGTACCGATTACAGCACCGGTAAGATTTCCCAACACAATACCCTTTATTCCCATATTTCTAATAACAACAAGATAAATAATGGTAAGAAGAGAAGTAAGCATTGTGATGAAAGAAAGAATAGCGTATTGTTTTGACCACTTTTTAACCCTGAATACTGTCAAGCAAATTGTATTGACCGCTCTTGCCCCTGCTGAAATGAGAACGATTACTGCTAATGTTGAATACGCCTTGTCACCTGTGAGCAGGAGAGAAAGGTGTTCTGAAAAGAAGGAGCATACTACAATAAAAAAGAATGCAAGACCCGTTGTGAAAACGAGTGCGGTGGTAATTACAGTACTGTGTCCCTTGTGATCATCATAATCGTAGTATGACCTAAAAAGAGCTGGAGCAAGTGTTGAACTGGTGAGGAGCGAGATAAGATTTGATGAGATCATCAGCATACTTAGTATGCCGTATTGAGCCGGCGGTATCAAACTCAGGTATACAGGAAGAAGAATCAGACCTATACCCTGCCTCAGCATGTTACTCATACCAAAAATGGTAGCATGTTTGGTAAGATCCTTCATGAATCCGGATACAGATGTATTACTCAAGGATATTGTCCTTGTTTACACGGATCTTTTGCATGGATAGCTTATGGGTGTGTTCAATTGTTGCTGGAAACTCTATTGTTCCAGAATATGTAATCCTATTTGTTTTGACCATAGACCCATATGAGTCTGAATACCAGCGCTTTGAGATAGAAAGACACATGCCAGTAGGGTTCTCCAATAACAGTGAGAAATCTTTCCCATGGATGATCACATGTCCATCCTGAGTTTGTGTCACCTTCAGGTTTGGATGTAACAAGTAACCAAAGGAAACTTCATGACTAGACGAACCCTCAAAGGAATCAATCACATGTACATACTCAGGTTCAATGATGATGGTCCTCTTAATAGCCCCGAGGTCATTTATTCTCGTATATCCTGTATGCTTCATTAATATTGAGAAGGAACCTTCTCCTGGATCATGGACTTCTATTGAACAGTCTATTTCCTTAACCTCAGAGAAACTCCGCAACTGATCAAATATTGCTTGTTCTTCTCCGTCAATCAATATTGTATTATGAGAGGCAGTAGCTCTGAAATAATTCCTCAGAGATAGTGTTGAATTGTACATCCCGGTACCGGGATCAACAAAAACAGATTCACCTTCAACTGACATGACCCAGCTGAGTTTGTCCATATGATTGTGACCAGAAACTCCGGAAGATGGTTCTGAATTACATGCACAAACGCCAATTCGACCACATGAGCAAAATGCATATCCTGCATTATAGTAAACACTTATCCAATCAGCTGAGTTGCTTTCGGGGATTGTAATACCCACAATCTTCGACAGAGTTAAAATGTACCTGTGATCAAGTGGATCCCAATTATAGTAATCTCCGAAAAACATAATCCTTCCATCACAAGAATCTCCGAATTGAACTGATTTACCAAAGCACTTGATATAATCAGAAATGAACCCTATAGCTTTCGGGAGAAGCTCGGCAAGGCGCACTCTAATCTCGCGGATATGATGGTTTGAGTTGTTAAAACTTACAAGAGCTAAGTCGAGTAGAAGCAAAGCCTCGATAGTCAGTCTGTGGTAGGAGATAGAGCATTCAATACTGATTCCATCATTACCAAATTGATGATCTATTTGTTCTAACATTGCAGAGAGGGCAATATTCCTAGTTTTTTCAATACCTGGTCCTTTAAGTATCATAGAGCAGATCAAAAAGCAGATAAGTTCAATGATGTAATGATTGTGTTTTTTCTTGGGTGCTTTTCTAATTCTTTCCCACCCTACGAAATTGATACACAAAATATACAAATGCTGCAGAGACTGCTGTCCTGATGGAGAAAGAAAAGGCAAAATGGAAAAGAGAGAAAGGGCACGGAGCGCGGATTCCATATGTATTCGCCAATGTATTCCGTAACCGAAAGGATTCTCTCTTACCCAGTTGTCAGTTACAGAAACAATATAGTCTTCAATCGATTTGACGGAATCTCCAAAATTAATGTAACTCATTAAAGGAGGAAAGAATTGCAGCCTTGAAAGTTCACAGGGAAAAAGACAATCTCCAGTCACATCCCCTGTGATTTCTATCCTATCTGACAAGCTAAGCGGAAATCGATAGTTACTAATACAATCAATGTGCCAGTCGGGAAAATTACCACGAGTAGTCTTCACGGTATTAGAAAAAATCCTTATCTCTCCATCCATGATTCTCTTATAATCAATCTCATCAAGCGAGTTCATATCTGAGAAGATCTTCTTCAGCCAGCTATTATCCCGACTAAACTGATTCATCACTTGGACATCAAAAGCAGTCCTAATGCTGGAGTAAAACGCTTTCATTAACCCTGATCTGTACAGGATTAATCTTGAAAACAATTTCAATTTGTGAATTATTCTGGCAAAAAAAGTCGCTTTATTAATTGTATTACGTTGCAAGGTTATTCCTCAACGAAATATTTCGCGAAGTGTTCTCGTGGTTAATCAGTAATCCTGCAGTTGCACCCAGAAGAAAGAAAAAGTGTCTAGTAAAAAGTGCATTGTGAAAAAAGTTGAGTGAAACCATACTTCCTACGATAATAGCTAAAGCATATCTAGAGCTTTGTATGATAGGACCATCACCTCTTTTTGGTATAGTTCGACAGCATGTATAAATAAACATGCTGAAGATCACCAAACCAAGAAACCCATACTCTACAATCAGCCTGACCGCTTCATTATGGGGTGCTATATTATATCCAATAATCCCTTTTTTCTCTCCGATGATTCCCATCCAGCTATCGTGACCATGCCCAAAGATTGGCGCCTCGAAAAATGCTTCGATTCCGACCATGAGATGTTCATACCTGAACTCAACATTTGCAGCTTCCTCAAGATGCCCAGAAGTTATAGCACTATGGGCTCTTATATACCTATCCTTTATCTCTTCACTTACTATACTGTTGGCTATATATAGACCCAATATTGTTATCACGGAAAGAGCGAAAATGTATCTAATATTTTTCCTGAGCCATATAATAAGGACTAAGCCAAACACTAACGTTGGTGTTCTGGCTCCGGTTGCAATAACAATGACGAAGAGAGTTATAATTATGCTTACAATAATCAGCTGCAAGAAACGCTTCTTAGCAGATTTCTGATCAAACCAGAGAAGAAGCAAAGGGAGCAAGTAAACTCCTGCTTGAGCTGAGCGCTGATGATAAACACCTCCCCAATCGAAGCCTAGTCTAAGAAAATATGGGCGTAAAGTGTCGACACCCATGAACACTCCGGGTAACTGTGAGATAGCAACTAGGATTAGCAGTATGATCACTTGCTTAGAATTAATTCTGTAAAAAATACTCACCGTAAGAATGAAAAATATGTAATTGCCAACAGATTGGTATATGAACAGAGGAGTATCATCTGAGTAGAACCATGAAATGAGAATACGAACAAACCATAATGTGGACCAAAATAGTAGTCCCCTTTTCCACATTACATTAATCGTGGTAGGAAGTATTTTGTATGAGCCCATAAAAAGCAGTACAAAAATTGGGAGTCTGATTGATAAGCTGTATGCACCTGTGCTTCCCAATGGCAAGCGAGCTAGGGAAAGGAATAGAAGAATACAGAAGAGAATGAACCTAAGCTTCGAGTAGGTTGAGATAAATAAAACACAGAAGAACCCAATTATGAATATAAAGCTTACGAATATCAGATTCATTGTTTTCTACGTAAATGTAACAAAGACTGGCATTCTTTTCTGTATCCCACTTTTCTCAACTTAATTCTTTCTTGAAGCACAAGTACGTACACTTTCAGGATACGAACTACTGACGGTATCTCTTGAGATTTACCGAGAGCATTGGATAACATAGACGCTTATAACCTGCCCCCCTATATTAACAATTGATTACCCTATTCAAGGTCGTTCTCGTTTAAAGGTGGTAGTATGCGAGTTTATCTTTTCAGAGGCAATATCTACTTCGATGCATGGAGAAGATCGCTTTCAGAGAATTCAGTGCTGTTTAGTATCTACAACTGCCTTCCTGACAACGATGAAGTATATAGAGAAGCAAGTGGTGCTGTATTCTGTAAAAGTGGTGGATTTCAGTACAGAAGAACAACCTGCCAGATAATAAAAACGCTTGAGAATTCAGGAGTACCGGTTTATCCTTCGTCAAGGGCATTAGCACTTTATGACGACAAAGTTACTCAGGCGTACGAGCTGCAGCGTCTCGGTATCCCATCACCAATAACTAGAGTATTCTGGAATGAATCAGCAGCTCATTTATGGTTGCAAAAGGCTGTGTTTCCCATTGTATCCAAAACTTCATCTGGAGCTGGTTCAGCAGGGGTGACACTTATACGGAATAAAAAAACCGGGCATAATATTATTAAGAAAGTCTTTCGCAGGGGGATCAGAACTGATCGATTCCCGCCGGAGATCACTAACAAATTCTCAAGGTATTTACTTAGGTGGATCCTGTCAGACACTCGCATATCCTATTATGGATGGGCACAAAGAATCTCTGCTGCACATTCAACTTTAAGAAGTTACTCTTTCAGGGAGAAAGAGTGTATACTCTTCCAGGAGTTCATCCCGAATAACAGTTTTGACTACAGAATAACCGTTATTGGTAATAGGGCATTTGGGATGAGAAGGTTTAACAGGCAGGGCGATTTCAGGGCTTCTGGCTCCAGTCAGCACGATTACGACCCGACTAATATCCCTGAGGATGTCGTTCAATTAGCATTTTCTACTGCAAGTATACTTAAAATGAAGCAATCGATGGCCACCGATATCCTTATGAGCGAAGACAAAAAACCATGCATTGTTGAAGTATCATATGATTTCGCAAATGCTCATAATGAGTATCCTGGTTTCTGGGATGAGAACCTTAAGTGGATACCCAAACCCTGCACTCGATTCAAGGCTCTTTCCAGTGATTTTTGTACCAGTGTTATCTCAGGTTTGACTGTTAACATTCGGTGAATATGAATATACTAGTTTTCAGCTACTTCTATCCTCCTTCTTCTTCCGTAGGCGCAAAGAGGTTTGCACACCTCATAGAAAACTGGCTGATTGTTGGACACTCTGTGGAATTGGTTTCTGCAGTTACCACCGAATATTCCTCCTTGGATGAGACTCTACAGATCCCAGGAAAGGTGCATTATGCTCGCGCCTTTCCTCTACCAAAATCCATTGCATACAAAGGAATTGCCCGCCTGTTACATACGTTATGGTCAAAGTACTTTGTTTTCATAGATCGCCATGAAGGGTGGATAAAGAACGCTGTCGAAACTGGTATTGGGGTTGTTCCCTATCAAGAACCGGATGTAATTATTTCCACAGGCCCTCCCTTTTCTTCTTTCATTGCTGCAGAAAGGGTTGCTGCTAAATTTGGAATTCCTCTGATTCTTGACTATCGTGATCCATGGAGCACACTGATTACAAGTAGATTCCCTCCTCCAATGGGTTCGTATCCTGGAAGACGAATGGAGCAAAAGCTTATCTCGAAAGCATCTGGTATTATCACCTGTACTGAACATCTCAGAGACCAGATCGTTGAGAGATTTCCTGAAGCCGCTGAATACTCGCATGTTATTACAAATGGGTATTCTCGTATTATTGCAAAACAGCACAAAGCCAGTGACGAATTCATAATACTTTATGCGGGTTCCTTTTATGGGTCAAGACGTCTTTCCCCTCTCCTGAAAGGATTAAAGAAACTAATTGCTGTGAATCCGAATTTGAATCTGAAGATACGGGTCCTGAGTGAATCTGTTCATGATGATGATCTGGATCTTTTCAGAAAAGCTGGTTTGGAAAACTCCATAGACGTTACTGGAAATGTCCCCTATGCTTCTGCACTCGAGGAAATGGCTAAGGCGGATATCTTATATCTTCCATCTGGAATAGATGTAAAATACGCTTTACCCTATAAATTGTTTGATTATCTTGCAACTGGCAGACCTATTCTTGCAGTATGTTCTCATGACTCTGCTTTGGCTAAATTTCTAACATCCAACGATTGCGGTTACTCTTGTGAAATACAAAATGAGGATGGTATAGCAGAATTACTGACACATATAGTTGCCGGAAAAGCATTAAACTCTACACTAGATATTGATCAATACAGATGGTCAAAGCTTGCGGAACGGTATATAGAAATAATCTCAAAAGCGATACGAAATGTGTAAAAAAATACAATGAAGATAGCATATGTAACCGGTGCAATTCGAGTGGGGGGGAGTGAAGCACAACTACTGAATCTTATACAAAATCTTCCAGAATACATTGAACCAATTCTAATTACACTGAAGGAAGGTTATCCATCGCTCGAAAGTGCAGGTTTGGAGATCAAGCACATTGTGACAGGTGGATATTCCAGAATACACGGTGCTTCGATATACAAACAATATCTATCTCTTAGGCGAGTACTAAAGGAACTACAACCTGATATTGTTCAATCACACTTGCCTGGAACGAACATTCTTGCATGCTTTGCAGGTGATAGTCTTGATTTACCTCACATCCTAATGGAAGAGGGGATGGGAGCTACGAGACCCCTGTGGGAAAAGATCTTAAGAAAAACTGCTTATAGATTTCCCTGCAGATTCGTGTGTAACTCGGAATCTATACTAAGTCGAATGGTACATCGGGAGAAAATTGATCCACAAAAAATTACCCTGATTAGGAATGCACTTACAATTTCGGAAATTATGCCTGTTAAGAAAGCAAGGGCGATATTGGGAATAGAAGAAAATTGTTTTGTGGTATTTACCGCAGCTAGTTTAAAACCCGTTAAGGGTATTGACATACTCATCCGTGGTTTTTACGAGTTCTCCAGAAAATACTCAGGCAATATTCTACTCATGATTGCTGGTGATGGCTCCTCAAGAAGTAAGTATGAATTTCTTGCCGATGATCTTGGTATGAAGGACAGCATTAGATTTTTGGGTGTGAGGGGTGATATTCAGATTTTATTGGGAGCAGCAGATGCCTATGTATCTTCATCATTGTCAGAAGGATTATCTAATTCTATAATTGAAGCCATGTTTTCTGCAACTCCAGTGATAGCAACAGATGTAGGTGGAACATCCGTACTGATGAGGGAGGAAGACTTAGGATCTCTAATACAACCAAGTTCTCCTAAAGCCATCTCCGACGCCCTAATGACCCTTGTGGCTCAAGGATCAGATAAAGAGATACTGCAAAGAGCAAGGGAATATGTTGTTAAACATTTCAATACTGAAAGAGTTGTAAAACAATTCCTGGGTTTATACGAGGACGTGCTTAGTGATTTCGAATAAAGGAAATAATGTACCTGTAATTATGTATCATAGTGTTGTACCAAAGGAGAATCTATGGTCCTCTATTTCTGACCCGCTGGATCAATTTGAAAAAGTTCTTTGTAATCTAACTGAAACGGGATTCCACACTATATTTTTGTGTGATCTATACTTATTCCTCAAGATGAGTAAGCGACTCCCAGATAAACCTATAGTACTAACTTTTGATGATGGATATTTGGATAACTGGCTTCACGTATTTCCGCTCCTTAAGAAATATGGGCAGAAAGCAACTGTTTTCCCTGCTCTCGAATTCATAGCTGATGGAAAGCCCAGATTGCTCCAGGAGGAGCGTAATCTTGAACATAATGTCGGCTACATGAACTGGTCTGAATTGAAGATTATGCAGAACAGTGGCTATGTAGACATTCAGTCACACACAATGACACATACATGGAAATTCAGCTCCCCTGAAGTAATGACTTTTCTTACTCCTTGTGCCGATTTTAACTGGATCGAGTGGAATAGGGACAAGTCTCTCAAGCCATTCTGGGAACCACATAAAACCCTTCCGGAACTGACCGCTGGTTATCCGCTATTCAAATACGGCAGAGCTCTTGGAGTAAGGGAGTTTATCCCGAATGATTGTTTTGTACAGACAGTTATTGATACAGTGTCGCGAAACGGTGGGATCGATTTTCTTGAATCACATTCTTCCGCTCAAATTCTGCATGAACTCGTCAGAAGCTTCAGCCCTCACAAAAGGGGAAGGCTTGAAACAGATTATGAATTTGAAAGAAGAATCGATTACGAGCTTGGAGAAAGTCGTGATCAATTATCTAGTCGTTTAGGGAAACCTGTAAAATTCCTCTGTTGGCCTGGGGGAGGATGGCATCCATTCATTGGAGATAAGTGGAAGAAGTACGGTTATCTTGCGACTTCGTTGCCCAGTAATATCACAAATAGAAAAAGTAATTCACCGGGAGATTCACCAGAATCTTTTGTCAGGATCTCATCCGGTCTCGGCGAATGGAAATTTCGAGGCAAAACAGTTGGGAGATTAAATTCCAGATTTTTCAAATCCAAGCTAGATCATTTCTTTGAAATCCCTGGATCTCTTTCCAGAATGCGTTTTGTAAAGCTGATAATATTGCTGCGAAATATTTTAAACCAATCCAGGGGATCAATTGTCAATAGATAAGAAATACACTGTCCTGCTTGTTACTGATGGTCTTGGCCTTGCCGGTGCTGAAAGACAGCTGTTTCTTACTGCCACTAATCTTTCTGCTCAATGGCGGGTTGTTGTTTGGACTCTACATGATGGCCATTACAGAGAGAAGCTTGAAGAAGAGAACATACGAGTCATTATTAGTCCTGGTGAGGGTTCAGTTCATCAAGCAATCCGTTCTTTGTTTTGCACATCTTCTAACGTAAAGCCCGATCTGATCCACGTTTGGGGATCTGCCTCGATTCTTCTAGTGTATATCCTATTCAAATGTAAGATTCCCATACTGAATGGCACTATCCGAAGGAGTAATCTTCCTAGCGGATGGATCAATCAGTTGAGAACAAGAATATCATCAAGAATCGGTGATCTAATTCTTAGTAATAGTGCAGCCGGCATTTATGCTCATGGGTTATCCGATTTAGCCCATGTAGTAATACACAATGGGTTCTCCTGGGACAGTATTCATACTGCAAATCCTGTTGAAATGGATGCAAAGAAAACGAATATCGTCATGTGCGCAAACATCAAACCTGAGAAGGATTACGCTCTTCTTGTAAAAGTAGCTAACCTGGCTTTGGATAGATCAGGAAATAGTATGCCATACAAGTTTTGGTGTATAGGCAATATAGTGGATAAAGCTTACTATGATCAAATATACAAAGAAGCGGAAAGGTTATTGAATACAGGTGCAATGGTATTCACAGGAACGTCTGACTCACCTGCTGATTATCTTGCTTCAGCAGATATAGGTGTTCTTCTTACAAATCCGGAATATCATGCTGAGGGTATATCAAATAGTATCATGGAGTATATGGCTGCTTCATTACCGGTTATCTGTTCTGATAGCGGGGGAAATACTGAGCTTGTTTGGAGTGGAAATACAGGATTTATCCTTAAAGGCGAAGATGTATCCGAAATACTCTCTAGAATGGAAACACTAAGATTGGACTCTGAGTTAGCCCATTCAATGGGAGCCAAGGGGAGAGAGCGAATTCTAAAAGATTTCTCACTTGAAAATATGATTGCAGAGATGGAATCTGTATACGTGAAGGTAATCAACCGCAGAGAGTAAGTTTGCATTATTCCAACAGCTAAATTAGCACATGTGGTGTTTCAGCTATTATTTGTCCAATCAGAGATATCTTTGGTGGAATCTCATAAGCGAATCAGAATATGAATAATCGCGATCCTCGAAAAGGATCAAGGGACTATTGACGAAAACATTACACTATGGCACATTCAAAAAACGTATAATGGATAGTTCAAGAATTGTTGTTGATCTTGTTCTGGGCGGAGGATGGTGATGAGGTTTTTATGAAACTTGATAGATTGATTTTCCAACAATATCTATGTTCTCTTAAATGAATGATATGCAAAAAGCTTTATTAGAAAGAATCAAGGGAAAATTTAAGCGTATATTTGTACCATATACTTTAAGGAGATACAACTCTATATACAAGTCAACTCAGAGGCATATTCGCGAAACAGAGCGGATGAGTCCGAAGGAAATCGAACAATATCACTTAAGAAAATTGAAGGATCTTATCCGATATTGCAGATTGAATAGCCCATATTACCGCAGACTGTTTAAATCTATTTCTTTCTGTGAAGATGATCTGAAATCCATTGACGATTATAGAAGAATTCCTGTATTAACGAAAAAGGAGTTAAAGGATAACCTCGATGAACTATCTGTGCAGGGTACTTTGCGTGAAAAGGCTTCTTATGGAACAACGGGAGGTACTACGGGAGAACCTGTTGGATACTACAGTTACAAGACAAAGCTGCAGGATATTGAGAATGCATTTGTTGATGATATTTGGAAACGTGGAGGATACTCTCCAGGTTGCCAGATGGCTGTAATGCGTGGAGCAAGAATTAACAAAGCAGCAAAAGATGGATACTTCTGGCGAAAGTACGCTGGAATTCCACGCTTGTTTCTATCAACATTTCATCTTGATGAACCAAATGCAAATCGATATTCTGAATTGATGAGTAGATACAATGTTAAGTATTTACATTGCTTTCCCTCTTCTGCACTAACATTCTACAAATTACTAGATAAAGCAGATGCTGTAAAACCTAAAATAGATGGAATACTAACCTCTTCAGAGGTATTATCAGATTATAATAGAAAATATATTGAAAAATCAGCAGATGCTCCGGTACTTGATTTGTATGGTTCCTCTGAAAGAGTTGCAATAGCCGGAGAATGTCCTGAATGTGGTTTGTATCATGTATATCCTCAATATGGGTATGTGGAGTTAACTGATGAACACGGTACTCATATAGATAGTCCAGGGGGAGTGGGATCGATAATTGGTACTTCTTATGTGCGGTGTGCGACTCCACTGTTGCGATATGAGTTGGGTGATATGGCTGTGTTCGCTGACTCTCCGGGTTTATGTGACAGACAATATTTCTCCCTTGAAAGAATTCTGGGTAGACAGGTTGAGTATGTGTATTCGGATGAAGGACGAGAAATATCCATGTCTCTGATGAACATACACTCTGATATATTCGATTCCCTTATTCGCTTTCAATTTGTCCAAAAGAAACAGGGCTACGTTGAATTCCATTATCTACCCTCAGTTGCTATGTCAATTGAAGAAGTAACGCGCATAAGGCGTTCAATTCAGAATAAGTTGGGAAAGGGATTTGAAGTGGAGATGGTTTCCGAATCCTATATCCCGAGAGGAACTAACGGAAAACACAGGCTCCTTATTCAGGAATTAAAAGAGTTTCCAGCACAATGATTCAGGTCGGAGGTGTTGATCATAAGCTGAATAACAATGAACAAGCAAATTATTCGTGATACATATACTGAGAGTTCATATTACCGAATTGAAGCGCTAATCTAAATTCAGACATTCACTGTACTAACCTCTGAAGTTATATTCACTTCAGCAGAGAGGAGTATAGTTATGGCTGGAAAAAGGGGGAAGAGGTATCCCCGGGATTTCAAGTTGAATGCAGCTTGTTTGATCGTTGAAGGAGGCTACAGTTACCGCAAGGCAGCGGAGAGGCTGGGAGTTTCCACCGAGTCTCTCCGTCGCTGGGTCATGGCTTTTCGAGCAAGCGGAGATCTTGCGGAAGAAGAGTCGCCTTCCGCTGGTAAGCTCCGGAAGCTTCAGCGAGAGCTTGCTGAGCTTCGGATTGAAAACGAGATACTGAAAAAAGCAGCGGCTTACTTCGCCAAAGAGTCCCTGTGAGGTATGCCTGGATTAATGATCTCAGGGGCTTCTGGCCGATAACGAGGATGTGTGTGGCTCTCAAGGTAAGCAGGAGTGGCTTTTACTCATGGACAACCCGTTCCCCCTCTGTTCGAGAGAGGCGTCAGGAACGTCTTGATGAGTTGGTATCACAATCACATGCTGCCAGTTATCGGATCTACGGGTATCGCAAGATCCACAGGGATATTGTTGATAATGATCTTGAGGATTGCTGTGCGGAGACCGTTCGCAGGGCGATGCAACGGCTCGGTATCAGAAGCCGTAGAGCCAGGAAGTTTGTCGTAACGACGGATTCGAATCATGACATGCTCGTGGCAGAGAATCTTCTTGATCGGGATTTCTCGGCATCTGCTCCTAACGAGAAGTGGCTTGCGGATATCACCTATCTGGCGACAGAGGAGGGATGGCTTTACCTAGCTGTTGTCCTTGACTGCTACAGCCGATTCATAGCCGGTTGGAGCATGAGTGACAGGATAGATTCCGATCTGGTCTGCAGTGCTCTCAGAATGGCTCTTATGCGCCGCAAGGTATCCTCATCATGCCGTCTGATCCATCACAGTGACAGGGGGCAGCCAATATGCCTCTGATCAGCTATCAGAGATGCTTGCTGACAGCGGTATTAGAGTAAGCATGTCCCGCAAGGGAGATCCCTGGGATAATTCCATGATGGAGAGCTTCTACGGATCGCTCAAAACGGAATGGATCGATGGAACATACGACACCAGGAATGAAGCAGAGCTGGAAGTTTTCAAATACATCGAAATGTTTTACATTCCAATCAGGTTGCATGAGAACCTTGATTATGTCAGCCCTCTGGACTTCGAGATGAAATATGAACAGGGATTGTAGATCTATGGAGAGCAGAGTACGTGAATCTATACAGTGACTGTCCGTTTTACGTTAAGCGCTCCAAATCATATGGACTTGCGTACAAATGCTATGGATAGAGTTTTAGTAACAGGTACATTAGCTCATGAAAGTAACAAGTGATGTATATATGCATGTATGGTTTCAGTGGACAGAATACGAATATTTGGCTGGAGTATTTTAAAGATCATCCAAAACACAAAGTTACATTTATAACACCAAGACTGCTAAAACAAACATTGAAACCGGCAGAAAACATTTCAATAATTTCCTTAGGAGATGGTAAGTACTCATCAAGAATTTTAGCATCGATGTATTATCGATATATGCGAATGATAACTCGTATAAAAATATCAGCAAGGAACTATGATTTATTTATCCTTCACGGGCTATATAATTGGAGGGATTCTATAATTTTCTTTGGCAGTGTTAATGCTAGGAAGAAAATAGTGTTATTATGGAACGATACTAACCATGTAAGAATCCTCCAAAATATCAAATCGAATACTGCTCGGGAAATGCTAACTGTACTGGAAAAGGCTGATAATATTTACCCAACTTGGGATGTAACTAGAAAATCCTTTTTACAGTCTTTCCCCCATTTATCACAAAAGACAAAAACAAGACCGTGGGGAGTAAGAAAGGATCTATTTGTTGAGCCATCTACGGATATTAGCAAGATAAATCGGGAACTAATGGCTACGTTAAGTCGTGGAAAAGTATTTATGTTCTGGCCAAGATCTATTCATAAGAACATAAGGCACGATATCCTACTACAATCTATCAAACTTGTTTCGGAAGAAATTTCTTTAGTTTCTTTTCTTGCAATGGGGAGGATGCAAAGTACGCTGTGGAGTCGAAAAATTATTAAGCAGCTTCACTCTTTAGAGAATTCAACAGAAGTATTTGCTGAATATTCAAAACACTTACCACTGGAAGATATCATTCCTCTTTACAATCGAGCTGACCTTATGGTTAATCTAGCTGATACTGATCAGCTAAGCTCCTGTATTCTCGAAGCTTTCTTGTCGAGAACAAGAATCGTCCTTTCCAATATTCCCGCATATCAAGAACTTCTGCTTCTGGGATTTCATGTAACATTAACAGAAAACACTCCAGAAAGTGTCGCCAGCGCAATTAAGAAAGTTGTATCCAGTCTTGGAACGGAGGAGTCAGAAGAATTAATTGAAAATAATAGAATGCTAGTGCTCAATAAGTATAATGTAGATAATAATATAACAAAAATAATTGATGTATAACTACACTGGAATTACAATAATCAGTTCTGCGTGAAATACGCATACTCGAAGATATGAACAAGAATCAAGAATACAGAGGAATCTGTGAACTACTGCAGTTATACTTCACTGTATTTTTCCATGACAAGATAGATGTTATCATTCTGGTAATGATTTGTAAAACCGCACTTAACATATAGTTGCACGGCTGGACGATTTGCTTTATTGACTTCTAGCCATATCCTGTTGAGTTTAAGATGCTGGAAACCGAAGTCAAGAAGCTGCGAAGTAGCTTTATATGCGACGCCTTTTCCCCAGTAATCAGTATCTCCAATGAAAATGTGATATTGAGCTTGCTTGTCTGTGATGTTTGTTAGCTGAACATTACCTACATAAGTGTCGGTTTCACCGTCAGTAACAATAATCGCATAACGAGCAGAATTGTCTTCCTGAATTACGCGTCTTATCCAAGAGGTCTCAATGTCTTCAGTGATTAGAGTATCTGGTTTTGATCCCGTGAACTTCCAGATTAGGGGATTGTTTCTCCATTTCCATGATACTCTAGCATGATTTACATTGAGCGGTTCGATTCTAACTTTCACTTAACATCCCTTATCAAATTTATAATTCTGCTCATATCTTCACCTGAATATCTTTGATCAATTGGCAGGTGAAGTATATTGTGAGCAAATTCATTTAGGTTGGAATCATTTGCTTGCTCTTCTTGTGATTCTGGCCAGAAAACAGGAACAAAGACTCTGTTATCAATGAGGTACTGACGAATATCTACTGCACCATCTGTCTGATATGGATAGCTAATCGGAGAAATCGGGCATGTAAAATCTCTTGAAAATAAGTTGTCAGAATGCAAGTACTTATGGAGATTATTAAAGTTCGCTAATCTTTTCTTATATACTTGCGTGAAGTCTATAGTGGCAAACAGAAGTGATGTAAATTTTGATATCCTTGCATAGGGGAGCGATGAGAAATACTTCTCATTTTGAACAAAATCCTGATATCCTTCCTCTGGAGAAATATCAATTCTCTTAAAAAGGTGCGAACATCTGTTCCACGAAGTACCTTGTGGTAATTGAGATAGATCATAGTCAACTCCATAAAAGTAAGCTCCATCTGGAACTCCAAAGAATTTTCTTGCAGAATAAAATGTTGGAATTCCCTGATGTGGTGTTGAAAAAAATGCTTGACTATTATCCACAATCAACTGGTTGGGGTACTTTGCCACAAGTTTGGCAACACAAGAATCACACACACCAAAGTAGTTGATATAGAAAAGGATAGTCCCTTTTTCGAGGAAATCAATTTTAGGTTGAAATGACTCGGTGATTGAATAGAACTCGAAATGAATGTCTAATTTTCGTATAGGTTCAAGAATTACATCGCAAAATAGTCTAGGAACCAGTAATTTTGTGGGCTTCAATGTTTCTAGAATGCAATAGAGAGCATTACGTCCCGAGTTTACTGCGCAGGCACTAATATGAGGATTTGAATCAGTTGGCTTACCAAGTTCAAGTCCAAAGTATCCGCCAATTGCTTTATTCATGAGAGAGTGATGTCATCCAGCATCACAGAGATATCTTCAGAATTATTGAACATCATTATATCAATGATAGAAAGTCCCATAATAGATTCTTCTCTTCGCTGAGAATAGCTGGGTAAGTTCGATGTTAAAAATCGCAAGTTAATCCCGTGCGTATTCCAATCTTCTTTTGGGAAAATCTCTTTCCCCCCTGAAGGATTGATGTAAGTAGAAACATTTAAGTATTTGGAAATATTGAGTGCCCAGTCTCCAGGATGATTTACTGTCATTTCAGGAAAATCCATTTCAGAGGAGATAGTATAGTTAAAAGGAATAGAAAGGTACTCGCAAACTGAATCAAGTAGGTGTGCATTCAAGTGAGCGATACTATTTTCATTTGTATTCAAAGTTTGGGATAAAAATAAAGTAACTTCAGCAAAGTACGGTGCCTTTTTTCTATAGTGTTCAAGTTGGTGAAGAAGTTTGTCTTTCCATAAAATATTGTTATTAATATAAATATCACTTATCAATGCTTCTCTGTGTGCTTTTTGAATGGGTAGAGAAATGTATTGCCATCCACCGTTTGGTTTTTCCGGAGCAAGAATTCTGTTACGATTCATCCATCCTTTTCTGATATATTGCACTTCATCAAATACAATAAAGTAATCTGTATGCTTTATAAGCGAAAAATACCCCAGATATGGGAAAAAGTATGGTTGCATTATTGCAATAGTAGAACCTTTGTATTTATCAAGATTATCCATGGAAGTGATTTCGATTGTGTGAAATTGATTGAAGGCATTCTGCTATTCCAATAATCTCTTCCTGCCCAATTGTCTGCCCGGTCGGAAAAGATATTACTTTCGCAGAAATGATATCAGTATTAGGGAGGATAAGTGAATAATCCGGAAAGCATTCCCGGTAAGGCTGCATTTGATGGCAGCCTGGATAAAAGTAACGCCTTGCAAGTACATTTTCAGCTTCTAATGCTTGAATTAGCGTATCTCTATCAATGCCGAATTGCTCCCGGTCAACCAAAACGATTACATACTGCCAGTTGTGCTTAGTAAGATTCTGTGGTGGTTCGATTAAGCTAATGCCTTCTATATCTGTGATTGCTTCTCTATACTTCTCAAAATTCTGTTTATTGTTTTCTCTTATAGATTCGATAGAATGAAGCATTGCCAAACCCATTGCTGCCGAAACTTCAGTCATTTTTCCATTAATTCCAAGGTAATCTACTGTGTCCTTTTCAAAACCATTAAAACCAAAATTAGTCATGAGCCTAATTTGTTCAGCAAGGGATTCATCATTGGTTGTGACCGCTCCACCCTCAAATGAATTAAAGAATTTTGTAGCATGGAAACTGAAAACAGAAGCTCTTCCGAGGTTCGCTATTGGAATGTTGTCCACTTCACAACCAAATGAATGAGCAGCATCATACAGAACATTAATGTTATGAGTATCTGCAATGCTACCGATTTTCTTGTAATCACAGGGATGTCCATACACATGCACACCAATAATTCCTGTTGTATTTGGAGTAAGTACTTTCTTGATTGATTCAGAATCAATAGTAACATCAAATTTACTGATGTCAGCGAAGACCGGCGTGATTCTCTGCCATTGAAGAGAATGAGCTGTTGCAACAAATGTATAGGAGGGAAGAATTACTTCGTCTTTAAAGTTAAGTGCACGCTCAGCTAATTCAAGGGCGATAGTACCATTGCATACTGGAACACAGTATTTAACGTGAAGAAACTTCTCCAGCTTCTCTTGGAATTCCCGAACTAGAGGACCATTATTAGTAAGCCATCGGGAATCAAAGATTCTGTCTACATATTTCCAGAAGACATTTTTATCTGGAAGGTTCGGTCTTCCAACGTGAAGGGGTTCTTTGAAAGCTGGCTCTCCACCGAGGATGGCTGGTTTTCTCAATAGTTACCTCTCATCGAAAATACAATTCCTGTAATCTTTTTTGAAGATAATCAAAATTTACCTTTGCGCCTTGCTTTGTTTTCCTGCATGGTCTGATTCGGAAGATATCTCATTGTGCTATTTCCCCTGAGTACGAAGCCAGCTATATTCTGTTTACTCTATGTACAAATGCGAGAATCTGGTATCTGTTACTAAAACCCTTTCCAATAATCTAGGAATCCCTCTTTGTATAAAAACCAGTCAGTCTGTAACTCTTGGTTTACAGAATTTAATAGTTTATCAATGTTCCTAATTTTATTCTTGAATAGTACCCAGCATTTGCTTTGTGGACAATATATGGATGAATAGTAACCCCATTGATCCATCAATAGCTGCATACTCTTATTAGTGTGAAATGCGGTGTGAACCGGGGGACGTAAATAAAACCAATTTGGATCATTCGGAACCCTCTCGCAGATAACTGTATGTATAATTAAACACCCATTATCTCCAACCAAACTGTTTACATGATCCAAATCTTCCCTTGTCAGGACATGTTCAAACATTGCAGAATTAATAACAGTTCCGTAAGACTGATGTGATATATCAATAATACATCTGTCTGAATATTCCTCCCCTTCTCTATTTACATACGGGTCAAATATGGGTAGTACAATACTAAAGTACTTAGATAATATATTGCTTAGGGTTCCATACCCTGCTGCATAATCAACTATACTATCTATACTGATAATTGCATTTTTACCGAGAATACTTAGCATCATTGCCTGCTCAGCATATGGAGGCTGATTACCTTTCTTCTCATTGTTCGGATTCTCTATGTGGTGATGGAATAAATTGTTTAAATCATTCCATTTGCTATTGGCTAATTCTCTATGTGTTTTGGACAAAACAAAACCGCAATTATCGCACTTATAATAACTTACCTTCCCAATCTCCTGCATGAAAACGTCGAATGGACTCTCAGAATACGTTTTTGAGAAATAGTAACTGCTGTCTGAATTGCAGATTATACACTTCATAATGCAATACCCTTCCTCATAATTTCTCTTAGAATTCCCTTAGAAAGGGGCCGTTGTTAGTAAGCCATCGTGAATCAAAGATCCTGTCAATATACTGATAAAGAACTTCCCTATCTGGCAGATTAAGATGACCTACATGAAGGGGTTCCTTGAAGGCTAGTTCTCCACCGAGAATTGCAGGTTTCCTCATCAATCATCCTTCCCTGTTCCATGAACCTAAATATATTTACTATGGTTGTATTGCAATTATGTATTCATAATTAGATTTGAGCAATAATATTGTTTGAAAGGGAGTACATCCATGCTGAGTTTTTTGAATGTTGTTCTGTGTGTTTTTGCTTCCGCTATTCCATCCGATTATGGTGCGCTTGCTGATGGTTTTGTGATCTTTGAGGCCGGTGGCGGTTTTACCGTTGATCAGCTGCTTCCTTTCTGTGTTTCTGCACCTGCTGATACGGTTTGTGAAATTGATCCGGGGGTTGTTCCAGAGGGTGATTACCTGATGGATATTACCTTTACCCCTGATGGTTCGAAGGTTCTTGTGTGTAATTACATGAGTGAGAACATCACTCATTTTAGATTCAGTCAATAAAGGATGAATGTATAGCCCGGCCTCGAGGGATCAGGTGGTGTTTACTGAGAATTATTGTATCATCTATTTTGATGTTTAAATTCTGCAGTTTATCAGGGAGTCTGTACGGTGGATGATATCCTGACCGTGTTTAATAAAGTCCTGGTCGACGCGTGTCAGCGTAACGCTTCTGACATTCATCTATGCGTGGGCACTCCATGGAAATACCGGGTCAATGGTCTTATCACATCCATCAGCGAACTGCCTATCCTCATACCACCCGATACCGAGACCATCGTCCGGTATATCGTCACTTTGTCCAGGAATGTTCTGACTGAAAAATTGATGATTTCATACATCTTCTCAAGGATTTTGACTGTTCATACTCAGTGGCAGGAGTAGCCAGGTTCAGAGTAAACATATGCCGCCAGAGGGGGACTTTCTCCGTAGTTCTACGGGTTGTTCCCTTCATATCGCCAACAATTGAAAACCTCGGTCTTCCACTTAGCATTAAGAACATAGCCATGGAGGAAAGAGGGTTAGTCCTGATAACGGGTATAACAGGAAGCGGAAAATCAACTACTCTTGCAGCCATGATCAATCACATCAATAACAATCGGCCATGCAAAATAGTCACGATAGAGGATCCAATTGAATTTCTGCACAACGAGATAAAGGCATCTGTGATACAGAGAGAAGTAGGGAACGATACACAAAGCTTCAGCAGAGCCCTTCGGGCAGCTCTCAGACAGGACCCCGACGTCATCCTGGTAGGTGAGATGAGGGACAGGAAAACAATAGAGATCGTCCTGAAGGCAGCTGAAACCGGCCATCTGGTGCTGTCTACACTGCATACGCTGGATGCTCCCAGATCGATCCAGCGGATCCTCAGTGTTTTTAATCTTTCCGAACAGAAGATACTCAGGGATCGCCTTGCGGAATCGATAAAAGCAGTTATCTCTCAACGGCTGCTGCGCAGGTCCGACAGGGATGGGCGCATCGCCGTCTTCGAGATCATGCGTACTACTCTGAGTATTCAGGAGTACATCAAGGATGTGCATCAGACAACCACCATCAAGGATTTAATTGCGAGCGGCCGGGAGTTGTACGGCATGCAGACATTCGATCAGCATCTCATGGACCTTTACGAAGATAGGATCATCAACCTGCACGCAGCCATGTCTGCAGCCTCCAGCAGTGCTGACTTCGAACGTGAGGTCCAGTTCGGAAATTGAACTGCATATTCATGCAGTGTGAAGGGGTTATGTAACACATTACTAAAACGGAGAAGGAGGAGTTAAGATGATCGGTCTCATCTGCCTGATGCTTTTTGGGGATACTTCCGTAATTGAGCCCATCGAGTATCTGATGATTCCACACACAGTTGTTTATGATGAAAATATAGTTGCCGATGGTAACTGGCTGGGAGTCTTTGAAACCGATTCTGGTTCTGAGCTCAGGTACGTTGATCTGCAGCTTCCGTGGGAGGATTTTGAGCCCTGTGAAGGGGAGAGACCGGCCGGAAGGTATGTATCGCTTCCATCTGAGACAGAGTCTCCATTATTTCTTGTATGGTCTTCTTCCCCGGTTTTTACAGAGGGTCCGGTAACGACTTTTATATACAGTACTTCAACTCGTCTTTCACCGGCGAGTTCTATTTTCCTGAATACTCCGGGACTGGCTAAGGCAAAGCTGTATGCCTCTTCAGAGGGATTGTTCCTCTCAAGCACGGGAATTCTACAGCATATTACAGACACATATCCCGGCCCTGACAGTAATTCATTCCTTGGAATCGTGTGGGCCGGGGATCTGGACAGGGACGGTAAGGTAGACCTGATCATAGATGATGTGGATTATTGGTATGACATTTATGACTGGAACCTTTATCTCTCCACTGAGGCCTCACCGGAACAACTGGTGGGCTGGGTGGCTTCATTCTTCGATGTCTACTACTGATCCACATCTTAATAAGAACCGGCAAATCTTCTCCTGAGCCAGAGTGCGACAAATCGGTCGGAATGGAATGTTGTGCTCCCCGGCATGTATATTAAGTACAGATTTTTTAAGGGAGGTCCGGTATGATCCTGCTGGCATGCGTACTTGCAAATGTGCTTCTGGCTGAAATAACTGATGATATGATCTATATCCATGAGTGGGGCGTAATAGAAATGGATGAGCTTTACCTTCGGGCCAGCGGCTGTTCGGACGGGTACATCGATGAGTACGGATACGTCCAGGAGTATCCTATGGCTGACGTTACCGCTCCGGTTGTGTATTTCTACGGAGCGGACTGCTCCGGTACTTTCAGTGTGAGGATCCCTGATGGCTCCTTTACGCTGCTGCTGCCTTACCCGGACTCACTTGCATACGATGCTTCCGCTGAGGTCCGTTACACTGCAGTCTGGGAGAACCTGACGATCAGGTCTTACGAGCCATCAGTCGATGCAACCACCGAGGCATCATATTTGACCAGGGGACCGGAGCTGGATGACTGCTTCGCCTGGGCTGTTCCTTTCTGGCGCATGGTCCCGGCTAATCGTATTCACTATTCATCTGCAGGATACGAGGATGTTTTCATCTATTACGAATCGGAAATGAGCAATCCTGAGATGTTCATAGGTGAGTACTACAACCATGTCGGAGAAACCCTGATCTTCTTTCCTGAGGACGGGGAGATGGTTTGCTCGGTAGCTACTGTCCCCGGTGAATCAGATGCAATCGGAGAGACTCTTTCAGATCTCGAGATAATGGCGGTGCTGTACAGCTGGGGTGGCGGAGGGATGCTTCCGGAGGAGATTGCCGCTCTCTGGCAGACATGGAAACCGCTTCTGAGAACCAGATGCGAGCTTGAGAACCTTACCATGATGCTCTTCCCCCTGACAGAGCGGCAGGAGAGCATGGTCAGCACCCTCAGTTTCGTACCTGTGGAGAATATTTTGATTCAGTTTGACCGGCTTCTTCTGGGACTGGGAGCAATCTGATCCGAGATCGGATCTGATTCCATCGTAAGGATGATGGTAACGTTCTATAATGCTTACCATTGATCTCTCCGCGATTTCAGTATTCTGGCTATCTATCTGCTTATGAATCTGTTCAGCAGGCCCAGCATATTATCTTCAGTTAAGAACTCAGCCTCGGATGGTCTTTCCAGAAACGGAGTTACATCCATTCTGATATCTTTCCAGTTAACGGTTTGGAATTTGTCCTTCAGCTCCAGGGTGATGTCCATGGAGTGAGCTCTATCTCTGCTCCATCCAGTCTGAATGAGAGCGTTACGTAGAAGTTTCATGTTGGGAAGTGGCCAGTCCGGATCGGTCATGTACCACATCAAATCGTAGTAATCACGGCCCTTGGTATGATTTCTTACCAGAACGGCATGAAGTTTCCCAGCCAGCAGAGACGATCTGTCGTGGTGCTGGAGCCGGAGTAAGATAAATCTCCGAACCATGCTTACTTCCAGATCAGCTCCTTCAGGCGGGTTTGTATCCACTTCAATTTTAATAGACAGAATCTGTGTTGCACGGGGAGATAGACCGAGTTCAAAGGGCAACCCCGGAAATCTGATCATGGTTCCCTGAACAGCTGATACGGATCTACTCTTAAGCGCGATATCATAACCTTCTCTGGATAAGCCAGCGATAACCCTCTCAATGGAGGACTCAAGATGAAAACCGTTGGGCTTTCTTTCCAGTGAAAAATCAAGATCTTCGGAAAACCTCGGCAGGGAATAGAGGAAGCGAAGGGCGGTCCCGCCGCAGAATGCCAGAGGAATCATAGCTCCTGTCTCCTGCAGGAGTCCCAGTATTCTGGCCTGCAGATATTCGCGTGCTCGATTCCAGGCAGAGAGATTGTTTTCAGTCTCCTGTACAATACGGATCAGTTCTTCCTTCATAAAGTATCATCCTCCCTATCCTGAATGGATAGAATCCTGTCCGCGGCTCTTATAAGTTTAGGTTTTCCCCAGCGATGAGCATATGAAACGAGTTTTTCTCTCTCCAGCAAGTCGGTATTCTGAAGTCGGAGCTGTTCAAGGTAACTGTCCGAATCTCCTTTGGATTCCAGATAAATGAGATCCAGAAGCGCCTTCTCAGGGCAGGCTATTCTGGCTTTTTCTCCCGGCGATACATTCAAGGTTTCGAAACCCCAAAGAAGGGATGATTTAACATGTCTGAAAATGAAGTTGCCAAGCTTGTTTGTGATCGTTCCCGCACGAGCGGAAGTAACGGAAACAACTGAGGGAACATGCTCCGGGATTAACCCGTACCACGCTAGAGAGGACTGACAGCTGATGTATGAAGCCGGTTCCATCGCGTTGGCAAGGACAAAGATGGAGGGAACCCGACCAGAATATGGAGGCGCGACAGTATAGCACCCCCTCCTCAGCATGATTAACTTACCCTCTCTGACCCACCGGGAGATCTGTGATCGAATGGCAGCCGTGTTCACATCACCAGCAAGCAGTAACCCGATGGAGAAAACAGGCATGTTCTTAACAATTTCAAGCAATTTAATGAATTTCATAGCGATAACATAACATATTCGTTAATATATCGCAATGTAATATCGTTTTCGCGACATTACTAGCTTGTGGTGGGGTTACCTCGGATCATTCAGATCTGGCTCTTTGTGCAGCTTGGTAATATTACTAAGTAGTAGTATAGAATATTATTATGTTGTTATGATTACTTCTTGTACAGAACTGGTGGAAGCAAAAGCAGAGGAGGGCCGGAATGCCTGTCATCAGAGTTGATGGACCGAAGGTTACGGATATCGATAAGAAGCGGCAGTTCGTGAGGGAAGTAACCACCGCTGCAAGCACGCTCTACGGATTACCGGAGAGTATTATAGTCGTCCTGCTCCAGGAGAACTCCCCGGACAATGTAGCGTCCGGAGGACAGTTGATATGTGACCTGCACGAATCGGATTAACAGGCAGTTTTCATTGAATGGAGGAATCGGGATGAAGTATTACGAAAGCCATGAAGACGCCTACAGAAGGATCGAGAAAGAAAATATAGCCTCCTGGGATGAATTCAGGAAGGAAGCGGAATCGTTTGAAACTTTCGGATTGAAGGAGTCTCTGGTAATTGCACTGGACAGAGTAAAACCTGCATCAGATGCAAGAATATTAGAATTCGGCTGCGGTACAGGTCCTGCCTCCTGTTTCCTTGCTAAGCAGGGTTACAGAGTTGATGGATTTGATATTTCCCCGACTGCCATAGAAATTGCCAGGAAGAATGCGGAACATCGAGGTCTGGATATCCGTTACTCCGTTGGTGATATCTGTTCCATTCCGGAAGCAATGTTCGATACTTACGACATCATTATTGACGGACACTGCATGCACTGCATTACTTATGACTCCGACAGACGGGCCGCACTGGCCAATGTTTTCAGGCTTCTGAAAAACGGTGGGTACTTCATTGTAGAGACCATGAGCATTGAAGACACTTCTCAATGGCCTTACGAAGGAAGGATTGACGACCAGGGGATAGTATGGAGCGAGGTCAAAGAGAATTATCCATATGAGAAGGTTAAGTTTGAAGATAAATACTGGATCTGCACCCGGCGTATTCTGAATAACTCCGATCTTGAAAATGAACTTAAGGACGCTGGCTTCCTAATCGAGTACAGTGAAATAACTGCAGAAGAAGAGAACGAGTATATGACTGATTTCAGAGCAATCTGCAGAAAGACGGAATGAAGATTGGTTTGAGACGGCAGACTGTTCGGGTTGTAGACCACGATCCTGGCTGGGCAGATCTGTTTACTGCCGAATGTAAAATTCTTCTTTCTGCATTGGACGGTCTTATTGTTGACGTACAGCATGTGGGCAGTACGGCTGTGCCCGATCTGCCCGCCAAACCTGTACTTGATATTGCTATAGCAGTGCAGACTCTGAATCTTCTTCGGGCTTTAAAAGAACAACTCACAGGAGTCGGTTACATCTACCGGGGTGACGGTGGTAATGACGGTGGACACCTCTTCATCAGGGAATCATCACCGGATGTTCGGGCCGTCCACCTGCACGTTGTTGAACGGAGTGATAGTCAATGGAAGAATTACCTTCTTTTCCGGGATACACTCCGAAATGATGCAGCGGTTCGTAGGAAATACGCTGATTTCAAGAAGGACCTCGCGTGGAAATTCCCGGATGATCGGGAATCGTACACTTCCGGGAAGAATGAGTTCATACAGGGAGTCCTGAAAGGGAAAGGGTGATAGAATCAGGTATCTGGATTTCAGAGAGGTGATTCAAAACGAACTTCGCAGGAACCCGTCTGGTCTGACATGGGCACAGCTGAGAGAGAACCTTGAACTTCCCTACAGAAGTCCATGTCCGACATGGGTCCGGCGCATGGAAGCGGAAATCGGACTGACAAGGGCTCGGGGCACCGGCCGTGCCCTGCTGTGGAAGCTTCGGCGAACATGAAAACTGACAGAACTGCGATCAAAAAGCATATAGAGAACATCGAAGCTAAAGTAGGGTACGTTCTGGGCAAGTACTACAAGGATAAAGGATGCCCATGCACAATCAAGCAGTTCATTTACTGGGCAGGTAAGCAGCAGGGACCGGGGTGGCAGGACAACATTCAGAACCAGCTTGTTGAATCAGCCCTGAAACTAGCCTGTTTTGAACAGATCGATGATTGCGAAAAGTCATGGGGCCTGGAAGGCTCTTACACCTGCACTAATTGCGGCACTAAGTGGAATTACTTTTCAATGGAATGGCGAATGCTTGCATTTCATAAACGGCTGGTAAAAGTCGGAGCTGATGATCCGGGCAAACTGTACGATGAGATGATCTGTGACGATGTTGCTGCTACGGTCGGGCACGAGCCTGACGGAAGGAAAGCCCTTTCGCCTAAGGAGTGGGTCGCATTTATGCTCGGCAGGGACTACAGGGCTGGAACTTACAAAGCCAGCTACCCTACCATAAAGAAAACAAAGGCAGGATTCTGGCAGAGACTGTTATCATGTCTAAGATGCAGCAAGTGATTAATGGGCGGTCACAGAGACGGCGGAAATGGAGGTCCTCCTTTTATGGAAGAATACCGACCTGAAACTTACGGTGAGAAAATCGCAGACATCTACGACGACTGGTATAGTTCACCTGATGAGTCTTCGATCGCCTTGCTGTGTGATCTGGCGCAAAGCGGACGCGTTCTGGAGCTGGGGATCGGAACCGGTCGTGTGGCATTACCATTGAAAGACAAGGGTATCGATATTTCCGGTATCGATGCTTCTCCATCCATGGTAGAGAAGCTACGCGTTAAATCAGACGGGAAGGATATTCCGATCACTCTTGGCGATTTTTCAGAGGTAGATGTTGAAGGCAGGTACGATCTTATCTTTGTTGTTTTCAACACTTTTTTTTCCCTGACCACGCAGGAGGAGCAGTTGAAATGCCTTCAGAATGTTGCACGCAGCCTAACACCTGAAGGGGTTTTTCTGATTGAGGCTTTTGTTCCTGATATCGGGAGATTTGATAGAGGCCAGAGCGTCCGCGCAACGGATGTGGGTGAGAACAGGGTTAAAATCGATGTCTCACGGCATGATCCTCTCAGGCAGCTGGTAACCAGCCAGCATGTGATCCTTACAGAGAACGGGGCACGGCTGTACCCGGTAACTATCCGATACACCTGGCCATCGGAGCTCGATATGATGGCCAGAGTCGCCGGTATGAAGCTGGTTGATAGATGGGGAAATTGGGAACGAGGATCTTTCTCATCGGACAGCGGTAAGCATATATCCGTTTATGGACTTCTGTAGAGGTGCCACTGTACCATTGTTTTTATAGCTTCTTAAATATATCATACATACAAATAAATTCAGCAGACTGAATTCATGCAGGAATCCTGGGGGGTCGCGCGGTGTGGAGGGTTGTACGTTAACCGGAGGATGAATCTACGGAGGTTACAACCATGCCTGACAAGAATGAGGTACACCTCAGCACAGCTGAGTATAAGAAACTAGTTTCCGAGCTGGAAGAATCTATTAGCGCACGCATGAGGGCAGAAGAAGACCTACACGAACAAATGAATTTCAGTCAAACTCTTCTTCAGGCATCTCCTGCCTTTTTTGTCGCGATCAGCGCTGATGGTAAGACGATAATGGTAAACGAAACCATGCTTCATGCCCTTGGATACGAGCAAGAAGAAGTTGTTGGAAAAGATTATATGTCTACTTTCGTTCCGGAGAGAGATCGAGAAGATCTATACATGATATTTGAAAAACTTGTTACCTCAACTGGACCGACTCTGAATGAAAATTATATTCTTGCCAAGGATGGCAGGGAACTCCTGGTTGAATGGCACGGAAGAACTGTTTTTAATGAAAACGACGAATTTGATTACTTCTTTGGTGTTGGTATAGACATCACCGAGCGTAAACAGGCGGAGGAGGCGCTGCGGAGAAGCAAGCAATTCCTGACAGATGTCTTTGAGAGCGTCCAGGATGGTATCAGTGTTCTCTACCCTGATCTGACTATCCGCCATGTGAACGGGATAATGAACGAATGGTACAAAGATAACCTTCCTCTGGTAGGGGCAAAGTGCTACGAAGTTTATCATAATGCAGATAAGCCTTGCGATCCCTGCCCGACCATTCGATGCCTGCGATCCGGTGAATCGGAATGGAATATTGTGCCCGGGCTCCCCGGATCTCCAATTGAATGGATCGAGCTTTTCAGCTATCCCATTAAAGACGCAAATTCAGGTGAAATAACTGGAGTTGTTGAATTCGTTCGCGATATCACCAGGCACAGACAGGCGGAGGCTGCCCTGCATGCAAGCGAGGAAAGACATCGAATGTTCTTTGAAAGCGCTCCTATAGGTATCATGCATTACAACAGTAAAGGGATTATTACAGATTCTAACGATGTTGCAATTCTTACTTTCGGGTCAACTCGAGAGAAGATGATCGGTCTGGATCTGCACGTTCTTCCAAACAAGGAGTTCCTGGGAGAGATCACTAGAACGCTGAAAGGTGAACGAGGATACTACGAAGGTATATACACATCCTTTACCGGTGAGAAGGAAGCCCAGATCAAAGCGGAATGGATCCCTATCATCGTTGACGGGAAGGTTACAGGGGGAGTCGGAATAGTAGCTGACATCACCGAAAAGATCAAGCTTGAGGCACAATTGCGCCAGGCCCAGAAGATGGAATCCATCGGGCGGCTGGCGGGAGGTGTGGCACACGACTTCAACAACATGCTGGGCGTAATACTCGGCCACACGGAAATGGCTCTGATACAGATGGATCCGGCCCACCCCCTTCATAATCATCTGACGGAGATACGTACTGCAGCTGAGCGCTCCGCAGACCTTACCCGGCAACTTCTAGCCTTCGCCCGGAAGCAGACCATCGCTCCGAGGCTGCTCAATCTGAACAATACTCTGGAGGGGATGCTCAAAATGCTCCGGCGATTAATCGGCGAGAACATCGATCTCGTTTTTCTTGCCTGGACGGATCTGTGGCCGGTAAAAATGGATCCGGTGCAGATCGATCAGATTCTGGCTAACCTGTGTGTCAACGCACGGGATTCCATCAACGGTGTCGGCAAGATCACCATCGAAACGGAAAACATCAAAACTGACGAGGCTTACTGCTCGGGCCATCCGGGATTCATTCCAGGCGAGTATGTGCTTCTAACCCTAAGCGACACCGGCTGCGGCATGGACAGCGATACCAAGCGCAATCTTTTTGAACCGTTTTTCACCACAAAAGAGGTTGGTAAAGGCACCGGTCTCGGGTTGGCAACGCTTTACGGGATCGTCAAACAGAACAAAGGTTTCATCGATGTATACAGTGAACCGGATCATGGGACGATCTTCAAGATCTACCTGCCCCGGCATACGGCCGTCGTAACAGCGATACCAATGGAAGGACACCTGGAACCGGTAAGAGGCGGACACGAAACCATCCTTCTTGTGGAAGATGAAATATCGATCCTGCAGCTTATTATGATGATGCTTGAACATCAGGGGTATACCGTGATGACTGCCTCAACTCCGGGTGAGGCCATCAATCTGGCAAAGGCTCACCCCGGTGAGATAGATCTCCTCATGACCGATGTCGTTATGCCCGAGATGAACGGAGGGGATCTCGCGAGGAACCTCCTGTCCTTCTATCCGAACCTAAAACAATTGTTCATGTCCGGCTACACAGCCAACGTTATCGCCCACCAAGGCGTGCTTGAGGAGGGAGTGCTGTTTATCCAGAAGCCGTTTCGAAACCTTGATCTGGCCGCCAAACTGCGCGAGGCACTGGATAGTTAATGTGAAAAGGGGTTGTTTCATGAAATACACGATCATACTTGCAGTTCTGTTACTTGGATGCTCGAATCCGGAGGATCCCGATCCTTCGGGCCAGAACTTCTACGTATCCACTCTGGGGGATGATTCGAACGATGGTTCATTAAGCACACCATGGAAAACCATTCAGTACGGAGCAAACCAGATGCAGGCAGGTATGACTCTGCGTATACTGGCAGGCACCTACACTGAACGGGTTCAGGTATCACTGGACGGCAGCGGCAGCTCACAGGGGATAGTCCTGAGAAGCCACGGTGATGGAAGCGTTACCATAAGCGGTTCCGGTATAACCCTTCCACAGGACTGGGGCGGGCTGCTTGACCTGACAGGAAGCAGGAACATCATCATTCAGGGAATATCCGTAAGGAACGTAACCGGTGGAGACAATGCCGCGGGTATTCTGGTCGATGGTTCCAGTGATATTACTATTCTCGCCTGTACAACCTGGAATACGGTTTCCTCCGGTATTGGAGTATGGGACAGCGATAATGTAAGCATCGATTCGTGCGATGTCGGGATGGCATGCAATGGCGGTGAGCAGGAGTGCATAACCATCGCCGGAACGAACAATTTCAGCGTAACTTACAGCGCAGTCCACGATGGAGGCGGTGGGGTAATAGGGGGCGAAGGTATTGACGCGAAAGATGGCTCCTGCAACGGTGTGATTAACAATAATCGTGTCTGGGATCTGGACAGACTCGGTATCTACGTCGACAGCTGGAACAAGAGCACCAACACCATCAGTATTTACAACAATCTTGTTTACAACTGCGATGGGGACGGTTTCTCCGCAGCTGCTGAATCCGCCGGAGTTCTCTCCAACGTACAGTTCTATAACAATCTTGCCTACAACAACACCGGTAACGGACTTACGGTAGGAGCATGGGGAGAACCGGGTGTAACCCACCCTATCGATGGCATCACTATCATCAACAACACGTTTGTTGGTAATGGTGTATCTTCGTGGGGGTGCGGAATAAGCATTGAGAATTCAGAAGCGGACAATATCGTTGTAAGGAACAACATACTTTCCGGCAACACTACCGGTCAGTTCAACGCGGAGGCGTACGGCACAGGATTCATGGCCGATCACAATCTCATAGACGGACCAAGCGACTTCTACGGTGATGATTATGTTGAGGGTGACCCGCAGTTCACCAGTCCGGGAAGCAGCAATTACCATATAGGTTCAACATCTCCAGCCATAGACCAGGGAAGCTCGTTGCTTGCTCCGGATACCGATATGGATGGCCTGTCCAGACCGTCAGGAACCGGTTACGACATAGGTTGCTTTGAATACCAGCAGTAATTCAACTGGTCTGCTGCGGCTGCCATGGAGTACCCTCTGGTATGGATTTGTGATTGCATCATCCGGGTATTTATTATATGATTCAGTTACTCTAGCGGAGGAAGTATCATCGTGAATAAAGCGTCCCTTCTGTTACTGCTGCTGGTGCAGACCTCTTCCATTTATGCAGACACTACTGGTATCGTAGGCGGCATCGTTGAAGATACGGAGGGAAATCCGCTTGTAGGAGCTACTGTAATGATAGAGGATACTTACCTGGGCACAATGACGGATGCCAATGGAGAGTACATTATAGCGGGGGTTCCCCCGGGTCATTACTCCGTAACCGCAAGTATGGTTGGCAGGGCCTCCTCCAGGATGGAAGGTGTTCTCGTGATTGTCGACCAGCTGAGCAGGATCGATTTCGACCTTCCATTTGATCTAACAGGTTCAACTGTTATCAACGTTCAGGAGTCAAGAATCCATATCCTTCAGGACGTTCCCGCTACACTGCACCTTATGGATTTCACCCAGCTGAGAACGATAACCTCAAAGAGTATTATAGATGTGGTTTCCTCCCAGCCCGGTGTGGTAACCAGCCACGGAGAGGTGCATGTTCGCGGCGGCCGCAGCGGGGAGGTGGAGTACCTTCTAGACGGAGTCTCAATCCGTTCCCCAATAGATAACAGATTCAACCTTGAACTGCCTCTTAGCGCAATATCAAACGCATCCCTGATGACCGGAGGGCTTGGTGTTGAATATGGAAATTCCATGTCGGGAGTTGTTAACCTCATAGGGAAGGAGGGCGCTGACAGGTACCACGGGTCAGTGATATTCCGCCACGGAGACATAACAACCACCTCCTTTGAGTCCGGGGAGCAGCTTTTCGTTGAAGAAGCTGATGTGGAACTCTGCAGAAGCGGTCTTTCCGGCATTGAAGTATCTGTGTCGGGTCCTGAACCCCTTACCGAAAAGCTTCTTCCTTCCATTGGAATCCGTATTCCGGGACAGATGAGGTTCAGCGCGTCCGGACAGTTCTCGCTAAGCGGCAGAGACACACTGGATACGCGCGGAGCATGGGAGAACAACTGGCAGAATGACATGTCGGGTCTTGCCAAGTTAACATACAGACCCCTTAACAGAACCAGCTTCGCTCTCACGGTCCTGGGCTCCAGCAGGCAGGCGGGGTGGAATGAATGGGCCTGGTCCAGATACCATCTTCCGGCCTACATAGATAATACAGATACCTATGCATTCCTCGGAAGAAGTCAGGATTACGCACTCCCCATCCGCTTCAGCGAGACTACCGGAATTACCTTTAACGCCACACAGCTGCTTGGAAGCGAAACCTCCCTTAAACTTACTATGGGCGTTATGAAATTCCAGAACTGGAACCGCATTCGCCTGCAGAGCGGGGGTTACTTAGGGGAAAACACATACCCCATTTACTGGTTCTCACAGTTTTATCCTGAAGAGCGTATAGCTGATTCCCTCGGATACTATCACACGGGGACTCACTCTAACGTGTGGTTCGATTCCAAAGCAACGGTAAGCAGCATGATGCTGGGTTTCGATTCGAATCCCAACACCAGAACACGTCTGAAGGCAGGGATTTCGGCTGATTACTTTGAACTTTATCAGTACAGTGTCTACGCCGAGACCTACGGCAATGTATTCATTTCTCAGTGGGACGCTTTCCCTCATTCGGGGTCCTGCTATCTCCAGGGAAGCTACAGGTTCGGGGGGGGAGTAATCACCACTGCCGGGCTGCGGGTTGATATGTTCGATGCCAATACTTCGTTATTCGATTCTGCAGCCGCTGCACAGGTCCGGGTAAAACCAAAATGGCACATCAGTCCAAGGCTAGGCTTCTCCGTTCCCTTCAGCGAAAATTCCGTTTTCTTCTCAACGTACGGACATCATTTCCAGATGCCTTCTATGAACTGCCTGTACACTCAGACATCCTACAATCTCGCTAGTGACAAGATAGTAGCGGGTAATCCGGACCTTGATCCCGAGATGACGCAGATTTTTGAAGTAGGAATAAGGCATTTTCTCGACAATTTCACCGAACTCTCACTGGCAGCCTATTACAAGGACATAACAGGCCTGGTGAACACGGAAGACCACAGCGAGGGCACATACTACGTATTTACCAACGATGACAGCCATGGAATGGTAAGAGGCATTGAAGCGACACTCAACAGGAGGGCGGGCAGCAATATTTCTGGACAGGTCTCGTATACCCTGTCCGTTGCCAAAGGGAAATACTCATCCATGCTTGAACGGTACAATTATGCTCAGATGGGAGTTCTGTACATTTCCAGGGAGGATAATTACCTTGATTGGGATCAGGCGCATACGGCATCTGCTTCCATTGAACTGAGGTCTTTTCAATCCGAAGGGCCCCGGGTCGCTGGAATTCATCCACTGGAGAACACCAGACTTGGTATTTCCTGGAACTACGGCAGCGGGATGCCCTATACACTTCCGCCGGTGGAGGCGGAGCTGATCGAAACCAACACGGAGAGGTATCCCTTCTCCATGCAGACTGATGTTGTCCTTTCAAGAATGTTCAGCATCGGTCCTACTGAACTGAACCTGGTACTGGGTGTGTTCAACATCTTCAACAGAAAGAACGTTGTTCACATTTACGATACTTCTCTTTTCCACTCAAGCGGTGATCCAGGCGGCTCGGCGGGTAACCCGAGAGCGTGGTCTCCAGCTCGGCATTTCGTGCTGTATGCGGGGGTATCATGGTAAAGATATATAGGATAGCATGTGCTGCTGCGGCGCTTCTGATAATTCCCGGCTGCACCGATCTTACGGAGTTCGACCATACGCTGCAGGCCGGAATCAATATCATACAAACACCGGATCTTTCGATTGTTCATACAGTGGAAAACATCTCCGGAGCCAGATCCCTCTGCGCACTTCTCGACTGCTTCATTGTTGCCACCACAGAGGGTACATTGATCCGTTTCGATCTCCAATCGTACCAGCAGACAGGTGTCTTCCCCATCGGCAGCCCTTCTTCCGCGGGTTACTTCGAAATGGAGTACAGTCCCACAGAAAGCAGTATCTATATCATTGGAGCCTTAGGACAGATAATCGAAGTGCATGTGCCGGATATGGAGTTCATGGATGATTTCAGTGTCTGCGAAACACCTGTAGATATTACAATGGATTTGGATATCGAAAACCCCTGCTTCTATGTTGCGGCGGCAACTTCACCCAGAATACTGGAAATCAGAAAATCGAACAATAGCGTGTCCAGAAGCTGCATCCTGCCGATCAGCCCCGTATGTATGGGCATCGAAGGGGATACCATGCTCGTTGGAACCCTCGTGAATACCCAGATTGTCTCCATCGGAGGAGCGGCGATGGTACGAAGAACCGCAAGCCTGTTTCCAAAGATACTGGCCATAGAAGCGATTCCGAACGATACGACACTGTGCGCTGTTTTCGACCAGTCAACCGATACGATTTCCACCATATTCCGCTATTTTCCCATGTATTTTCCTCCGTACACCCCTATGTGGATAGGAACGGAGTTGACTACCGGGGAAATTCACTACATGTGCGCTGAATCCGACGGCAGCTATGTTTATGTACTCAGCTATCTGGGGGATAATACCAGCAGACTGGTTTCTTACAACTGCAGCAGTTACATCATTGAAAGTCAGATCGATCTGCCGGGTTACCCTCTTGATATTGATGTAAGCCCCTGGGGGACGCTGCTGGTTCTTACGATAGAATAATTTGAGCTCAGGGTACGAGCATTTCAATGGCGGCATCAAGCACCGGGTCAACTCCGGCTGCGAAATCAGCCTCGGAAACCGGTATTACAATGTCGGGAGCTATTCCGCAATTGAGTATTAGTAAATTGTCTTTTGTATAGGTTACCATCTCGGGTATCTCAATTGTCCAGTCTTCGGTAAGATTGAATGAGACAATGGGATTTGCAAATCCTGCGGTAGTATCGCCTATCACAGTGACATGCTGCTGAGTCTTCAAAAACAGGACCAGCTGTTCGGCTGCACCCTGGGTATACCTGCCCGTGAGAAGAACTATTGGATTTGTGAACTGCCAGATGCCATTTCTATACGCCAGTACCGGAAGCATGTTGCCCATGTCATTTCTTCCGGGACCTACTCTGAAAACTCTGTAGTAGGCCAGGGTAGACTCGACAACGAATCTTCCGCAGGTGTAAAATGCATTGCTTTCAATACCGCTTTCGCCGCACATTCGGAGGTCGAAAATAAGACCGCTGCATTCTGCAACCGTATAAGTTTCCGAGAAAAATCCGACCCAGTCGTATCCACTGCCAAGGTTACTTATGTATATGTAGCCCAGGTTATCGGCAATAGACGGGTTAAGCTCTATTGCTCCGAAAATATCGAAAGTTACGCCGGGAGGAATTAGGCTGGGTGAAGTCCAGCGCCGCATGTACTCCAGCCACACAGTTAGATCCCAGTTGACGAAATCACCCTGGTTCCAGCTTTCCATCCAGCTTCCGTTTGAATCCCGCAGGGCCAGGTTCTGATCCTGCAGCTCGCCCATCATCTGAAGGCAGAGATCCACAAGTTCACCCCTGCTGGTAAGGTTGGTGGCCGCTTCCCTGTATTTCTGGTAAGCCTCGTCCCAGTTCACATCCTCTTTCGCGAAAAAGCAGGCATAGTGACTGTCCACCAGATCCCAGACGAGTCTGTATTCCGAGAAAAGTGAGTCCGGTTCTCCAACGCTGTATGGATCCGTAATGCAGCCGGATATGCCGGAAGCAAGCAGGGCAATGCCTGCGGATATAACGAGTGATATGTATTTAAATGTTTTTATTTTTCTCATCCTGCGTTTAAATGATTTCATGGTTCGGGTGTTCAATCAACAGCTTTAGCATAATAGTGTTGTTGTGAAAATGCAATAAATCCCGTTCATTCCCGTCCATCAGAGAAGGCGAAGAGAAAACGGTGACGGAGCTGAAGAGGACTGATTTTCCCGGTATAGTATAAACAGACGGGCGGGTGGCCAGGCTACCTGCCCGTCTGCATATGAGATCCTATCTGACTATTACGATATTCCGTGTCTCTGAGATAGAACCGGAGGAAACCCTTACAATGTATACTCCTGAAGGCAGATTCGAAAGGAGAAGGGCCACACTTCCCGAAGAAGCGTCATGACTGCCGGAAAGAATCCTGCGACCGGTTAAGTCAAACAGAGATACTTCAACGTTACCCGCAAAGCCACGCAAAAGGTCTACAGTCAGCGTTGAATGCGCCGGATTAGGTGAAATCCCAGTAATTGCGAAGCCTGCAGATATTTCTTCCCCCGTTATACCGGTTAAGCCGACGGGTACAGCTAGATAGGCAACAGTTGCGATGGCGCCTTTGATACAGTTGGTCGGAAACGGGAAGTAAGCAATGTAATTCGCAAGAAGATCCGTTGTCTGGTGGTAGTAAGGGTTGGAGGAGATTTCCTTCTCGATTCCAAGTACTGCCGCGTAACCGTTGTTCCAGAAAGATGCATGATCGCTGTATGTTGATCCAGGGGAATATTCTATCTCAACTGTAAGCGCTGGAACGTAGGTGTCGCAGATTGCTTCCAGAGCCAGTGCCAGATCGTTGGACTGAGTATCGTAGGGTACCCATATAATATCGTCTCCGGGAGGGGCGTACAGAACCATGTCCAGGTTGACCACACCAAGAATGTCTTCACCGGCAGAACTGGCCTCGGATGCATAGTAGCTGCTTCCGTAAAGTCCCTGTTCCTCTCCTCCGAAACAGATAAATCTTATCGTATACTCAAATTCATAACCCGTGAGAATACGGGCTGCCTCCACCACGGACGACGAGCCGCTGGCGTTGTCGTCGGCACCCGGAGCAATTGAAGGAGCGCTTCCACATGTTGAATCAAGATGACCACAGATGATAAATATCTTTGTGGAATCCACTGTCCCCGGAAGCTCTGCTATTACGTTCTGACAATTGTATGAACCCATGTTGAACGTCTGCTGCTCGGCATCAAGGCCGTAGTTTTCGAATTTGTCCTGAACCCAGTTGCATGCGGTATCGAAATTGTCAGTACTTGAATAGCGTGTTCCATAATCCTCAAGGTGTTGAATGAAGGCCTTTATAGAGTCTTCGCTAACAGCTGCAACAATATCCGAAATGTAGTCATCGGTGCCTGCAGGAGGCTCGAGCAGAAAGGGGACATCGGAACCATCTCCTGCACTTTTCACCCGGAGGGGCTGAAGGAAGAAAACGCCCTCCCGTATGAATTTTTCGGGAGCAGGACCGATAAGTTTCACGATGACAATGTCTTCCCGGTAGAATACTGTCTCTCCGAGCTCATCCATGTACTCCAGCCCTGCAGGCGAGGAAAGGTGGACCAGGAGATAATCTTCCGGTAAAATGTCACCTGAATCGAGGACGGTCATGTCAGAGCTCTCATCAATAAGATTATCGGGGGCAATGACAACAAAATAGTCAACGGCTTCGAAAACAAGCTGGATCTCATCCATTGGAAGAAGGCGACCTTCCTCTTGAAGCCCTCCTTCAACAACCATCAGCTCTGAAGCGTATCCGATTGACACAAGCATTATTACGGCAACAAGAAGTTTCAGCATAATCACATCCCTGTCAGATTGAGGTATTTTCATACGAATATAGTATGCAATATCATAACAGCATTAACACATTCTCACTAGGATGGTTTCATTCTCCCCGGAGAATTCTACATTAGTGACATCAGCGATTCCCACCGCTGGTATTCCGTCGAAACGGGAAGGTCTCTATGTTTAAGGAAGGATATTACTGATGGTTCGCTCAGGCGAAGGAAGGGATCAACCTTCAATTCGTCCACGAGCGATGCGAAGACAAAGGCGGGATCGTAGCTGCGCAGATACGTGTCGATACAGCTGTTGGCTGGTTCTACCATCCTGGCGAACTCCAGATATTCCTCAACGTAGTCATGACCCGCGTAGATTACCGTATCACCGGGCAGCTCAAGAAGTTTCCCGATCGATTCGTAGAATGTTCGAATGTCCCCGGCACCACACCTGCCGACCTTGCCGTTGAAAAGAGTGTCCCCTGAGATGAGTATTCCATCAACATGGAAACAGACCGAATCAGCCGTATGGCCCGGTGTATGGATGATCTCTATACGGGACTTCTCAAGCGGAAGCGTTCCTCTGGAAGGGAGTTCTCCAACATTTATGAATTCCGCTTCAGTTGCTGCCGCAAGCTCTTTATTTCCGCAGGTGTGATCTCCATGTGAATGAGTGTTGGTGAGTATTTTCAGTTCCAGGCGATGCCTTTCCATGAACGAAAGCATCTGATCGGCAGCTCCTCCATCAATTGCGAGGGCGTATCTCTCGCCGTATATCAGGTACCCAAGATTGTCAGCAGAATATCTGAACTGCTTTACCTTCATACCAGTACTCCTTTCTCATCTGCGCAATAGCATAACGCAATTCAGTATGATTTAACAATCAGCCTGCGGTGGAGCCGGTTCGGTCAGTCAGGAAACAGTATTAATCATTTAAGGAGAAATATTGACTGGGGAAGCATGCGGATGTAAAATATCAACTGATTCCGCCCCGGAGGTGATGTTATGAAGAAAAGCATACTTGGGAAAAGCAGAATAGAGGCTCTGTCTGATGGTGTCTATGCCATTGCGATGACGCTTGCCGTTTTAAGTATTGATGTCGATTCTGTAATTCATACGCATGAATCCCTTATTCAGGCTATTCCAGGAATGCTGGAGCAGCTTCGTCACTACATCATTGCTTTCCTGACCCTGGCGAGTTTCTGGATAGGGCAGCATTTCCTTATGGACAGAATCAAGCAGACGGATGCCGGTCTCAACTGGATAATCATGATCCATCTTCTGCTCATCGCTCTGATTCCAGTGACAACGGATATTATCGGCAATTTCCAAAGCGTTCTCTCAGTACAGATATTCGTGGTTAACCTGTTTCTGATAAGCCTGTCTATCGATATCCAGTACGCTTACGCCAGAAGTCATCCTGATCTGGGGCTGGACAGGGAAATCAGAAAGCACCGATGGCTGGGTGCTGTAATCTTCCCTGGCTTCTCCGTTCTGGTATTCTTTCTTGCATGGCCCCTCGGGGGATGGGCGACACTTCTCTACCTCTTCATTCCCTTTATAAGAAAGTCCATTAACTGACCAGCAGTGATAAAAGATTCGGATATCCGGAATGGAAATAGAGTTAATCTGTTATAGTACACACGTTGACTGATACTAACCGAAGGGAAGACATTATGTGGTTAATCATCTGCGTTTGCATTTTGTCGCTGATAGTGCTTAGCGGCTGCCGGGACGATTCCCCTCCGGAAGAGGTTGTCGCGGGTACTTCTATTGACACAATTTTTGTATCTCCTTCGGACACCATCGGAATTCTCATGGGGGATTCCAATTACGTTTTTGGAACCATCGGTGACGCTCTTTACACTGATGAGGGAAACATAGCAGTGCTGGATGAAGCAGGATGCTGTATAAAGGTCTTCGATCCTTCAGGTGAGTTTCTGATGCAGATCGGCCGGGAGGGCAGCGGCCCGGGTGAGATGCTATACCCCGGTGGTATGGTGCTGCTGTCGGACGGTTCTTTCGGCGTTCTTGATCAGGCAAGCGGCGGTTTCAGCAGATTCAACGCTGACGGTTCATTTGACAGCCTGTACATTGATTTCCAGGGACAGGGAGTGCCCCAGTGGGCATGGGGAGTGGACGATTATGCCTTTGTGGGAGCTTCCAACGTAACGAGAATGCAGGATGATGCGATAATGGTAACTTTCAGTGTGGGAAGGTGGGAGGATTCGATCGATCCGACCGTTGTGTATTTTGAAAACACTTTCCCCTTCAATCCGGCTGATATGGCATCATTTCTTGAGAATGCAATCTTTTCAGTCGCCTTTGCGGCTGAAAGGGATGGTTTTGTCTACGTAGCTCCCGTTTCCTCCAGTGAGTACCGAATAGATATTTACAGCCCGGATGGAACTCTCATGTCCACCATCGAAAGAGATATTCCTCGAGTTGAAAAATCCGCTGAGGAAATCGAGGAAGAGACCGCTATGATCAGCGCCATCCTTAGGGAGCGGGGCCTTCCGGAATACATGATCGACTACACCCCTGATTCATTTCACTGGATGATCCCGCCCCAGAGTATAGGGGCCGACGGCATGGGCAGGATATGGGTTCAGAACGGAACAGTCGATGAGTCGGTACTGGACGTTTATTCAAGAGATGGAGAACACCTTGCTGTAGTAAGGGTGGAAGGCGTGGTAAATCCCGATGTACTTGATTTTATTAATTTCAAGGTTCAGCCTCAGGGAATTCTGGGATATTCCCTGCAGGACCCGGAGTATCCAAGGCTCTACGTAATCCCGATGCCTGAAATACCGGAGGAATAACCAGTATACCTGACCGCAATTATGCCATTTTTAACAGTATATCCGGATGTCAGCTAACAATTTGAACTATTACTGAAGCGTCAGCCTTGACAAAATTCAACTTCTCTAGTATTAACTTATTAGTATTACTAAGAAAGGATATGCTATTATGTTGAATTTTGCGCTGGCCGGAATACTGACAATTGTAGTACTTGTGACAGGTTGCGGGACATCCGATGAAAATCCAGCCGCTTCGGTGCAACCGGTTTACATAGACACGAATCTCACCGTCATGCTGTGCCCTGTTGATTCAATCGGAATTGAGCTTGGGGATTCAAATTACGTAATGGGAGGCGTTGAAGGCGTTGCCTTCGGTCCGGACGGTAATATCGCTGTGCTGGATTGCGGCAGGTCAACCGTCCGTCTCTACTCGCCCCAGGGTGAGTATCTAAGAAGCATCGGACAAAGGGGAAACGGTCCTGGAGAACTTCAGACTATCACCTTCATGGCTATTTCGGAAGATGGCACCATTCACCTGTCGGGCACGGGCAGTCAAATACTAGGGCTTCATTCCTACGATTACTTCGCGGGGGAATGGCTTGGAAGCAGCAGAACTTTCGTCCCCCCCAGCTGCTTTGAGGGTACCCGTGGTAACAGATACATCAGGAAGGATATAAACTTCGAAGTCAACGGCGATGAGATAACTCTTCCGGTGTCAATATCAATGTACGAAACAGGTAATGATGAGCCTCTTGTTACCTACTACGAAGAAATATTTCCCTTTGATCCAACCGATGATGTTGGATTACTGGAACTCGACTGGTACGGGTACGATATCGCCGCGGGTGCAGATGGAACGGTTTTCATTGCTCCCCGCTCGACAGAGGAAGCGCTTATAATTGTATGTGATTCGGCGGGAAACGAGATCCGGACGCTGCAGCTCCCCTACCAGCCAACAGAAAGAACAGAGGATGAATTGGAGATGGAGAGGAATATTCTCAGGGCAAAGGCAATAGCGTCGGATGAAAGTCCGGAGGGCCTTGAACCTGATCCTTTCAAGCCCATGATCAGGGGAATTGAGACGGATGGAGACGGCAACCTCTGGGTTCTGCAGGGCGGACCGAATATTCCGACTTTTACTGTTCTTGATTCCGAAGGTTATTTCCTTCACACCGCAATAGTCACCCCGGAGCCTCCTGACGGCAGCACCTGGCGGTTTCATATCGATGAAAACGGTTTTCTCGCCTATGCCGAAGACCCTTTCTTCGGATTCTATAAGGTCTATATTCTCCAGATGAGAGAGGGGTAGTACGTGAGCGGTTTCAGTGGAGCATTCATAACCGGCAAACCGGTAGGGGAAGGCAGTGGGGCAGGGCCAGGGCGCTGGGCATTGTTCCTCAGCAGCCCATTCATCTTTTCCTTCTGTCTTGCCTGTGTTTACCTTGGTATGAGGGGAGTTATGAGACTGGGAGGATTCGTAGCGGTCGGAGGTCCCTACGAAATAGCTCATCCGGCACCGGACTGGATCTGGATATTCCCCATCTCGATGATGCTCATGATGGCATCGATGTTCGCCTCCATTTTCGCGACATCACGCATCAGCGGCCCAAATATCATGGCCCTGTCCTGGTCGGCCATCTTCACCCTGCTCGGATGGAACTTCGTTCAATTCGGTTTCGGTATAGGCATGGGTGGAAGACTGGCGTTCGGCTGGATAATATGTGCAGTGACGTTCATGCTTATGGGTCTGATCCCTCTTGTTTTCATACTCAAATCCTTCTTCAGGTCATGTGCGAGAAGGATAAACTCCGGCAACGAAGTCAGTGCCGGTATGTCCGGCGCAAACGGGCAGCTTTCATGGAGCACGTCTCTTATTCTTCAGGCTGCACTCTGCTGCGGCGGCTTCTGGATGGGACTGCTGTTCTTCAGAGCGGTTTCATGAGCACAGCAGACCTGCATACTCATACGACATGCTCGGACGGTGAGTACACACCCTCTGAAATAATCCGCGCAGCAAAGGATCTGGGTTTCAATACCATAGCCATTACAGATCATGACACCACCTCAGGTATATCAGAAGCTCTTTCTGCCGGAAGAGATGCCGGTATTGAAGTAATCCCCGGAATTGAAATCACCGTAAGATTCCGCAGAGAGTACTTCACGGGATCGCTTCATGTTCTTGTATACTTCTCAGAGGAGCTTTTTCATGATAAGGCCTTTCTGGCCGAACTTGAGTGGATCGTTTCAAAGGGCCGAGGTCCGGCACTTATCAAAGAGCGGGTCAGGTGCATTAACGAAGAATTCGGCCCGGCAGGAAAAACTCCTCTGCTGACACGAAACCTGACAGTTGCGGAAATATCCGCCTGCGCGGTTAATATTTCCCGTAGACATTTCGCAAAGATCCTGTCTGAGAAACACGGGTTATCGAAGGAGGAAATATCACTCCTTATAGGCAACGACAGCCCTGCTTACGTACCCTCGGGTGTAGATATGAAGCTACTGCAGGCTATCTTCAGCAAATATCCCGTAATTCCTGTTCTCGCTCATCCGGCCGCAGGTTCATTTCCCGGGGGCGGCCACTACAGAGAGGTTCTCCCTCCCCTCTCCACGGTAGAGAGAATTCTCCCTGAATTTCTGGACCTGGGGATAAAAGGTCTTGAGGTTTATTACCCGGGTCATGCGCCGGAACAGGTTGAATACCTTCTGGAACTTGCCCGGAAGCATAATCTCGTAGTCACGGGGGGCTCCGACTGCCATGACGATACCGGGCGCCCTCTTCTGAAACCCGGGACAGTTAAGAATGTATCCGCCTTTCTGAGGCTGTTATCGGGAGGGGAGTTGAGGATATGAGGCAGACTCCTTGAATACCGCTCTCACTCTTGCCATTCTGTTCGCAGGGGCCTTCCTGCAGGGACTGACAGGGTTTGGATACTCCCTCTTTTCTCTGCCTCTTCTTGCTTTGCTTATGCCTGTCGCCTCCGCCGTTCCAGTGCTGTGCGTTACCAGCATTTTCCTCAATCTGAGCGTGTTCTGGAAGGCAAGGAAGAACCTTGACCTGAAGCGGATACTTCCTCTGCTCATCTCCGGAGCAGTTGCGCTTCCCGCAGGCGTCTGGCTGCTGAAGATCGCGGATGAATCGGTACTCAAGATCAGCGTCGGCATTATTGTAATCCTTTCTTCGCTGATATACCTTTCCGGATTCAGAGTAACAGTCAGAAGGGAAAAGCTGGCTATGATACCTGTAGGTTTTCTGAGCGGTCTGCTGAACGGCGCTACTACTTTCAGCGGTCCTCCGGTCATCCTCTTTTTTGCCAATCAGAGGGTTGCCAAACATCAATTCCGCGCAAGCCTTGCCACTTACTTTCTGCTGCTGAACATACTGGCTGTTCCAGCTTTTATCGCAGGCGGCCTTCTTACGGGCGGGGGGGCTCTTAAAACGCTCTACCTTTTCCCGGCCGTTATTCTGGGAGTTCTGCTTGGCATAAGGATGGCTGATGTGGTGAGTGAGGAGAGGTTCAGGTTCGTAGCGCTGCTGGCCCTTGGGATTCTTGGAGCGTTCTCCGTTATTTCAGGCCTCTGACCCTTAGTCTTATTTCTTCCCGGTCAATCCGAGCTGTATTGCAATGCCCCTGCGCAGGAATGAGGTTTTTTGCTTCAGCTGCGCGTTTCCTGAAAAGATTCTTCTGATCAGTACGGCTGCAAGCCTTAAAAATAGCAGCCCCGCAAGAAGAAAACGGTGCAGAAACAGAGGCAGCAGGCCGAAGTGTTTCCGCAGGAACCTGTGTTTGCCCCTGTAAAACTCGAGGATAAGGTCACCGCCCCAGTACTTGATCGCAGACTGACTTCCGAAGTGAGTAATTACCGCGGTGTGAACGAACCAGATCCCCCAGCCGGCTTTTTCCATACGGTAGCACCAATCGGTCTCCTCATGGAACATCGGGAAGCCTTCGTCCTTCAGGCCTACCTCCTCGATGGTCTCCCTCCTGACCAGGATACATGCCCCTATTATCCAGTCGGACCGGATGGTTTCATCATGGTCCCAGTATTCAAGAACCGCCCTTTTTCTCCAGCTGTTGGGTAATGCCCTCCATGGGAGAATGTGCCGAAGCAGCAGGTACCTGGACTTGAGGATATTCCGGCAGGATGACTGAAGAGAACCGTCCCCGTTAAGAAGCTTCGGAGCGGCAAGACCTGCCCGGGGATTGCAGTCCAGAAAACTCACCAGATCATCGATCGCATTTTCATGGCATAGCGTATCGGGATTAAGACAGAGAAGGTATTCTCCGCGACTCGCCTCTATTGCCTGGTTGGTTCCCCCGGTGAACCAGTTGTTGAAATCGTTTTCAATGAACCGCACTTCAGGATGTTTTTCCCTTGCGGTGGGCACGGAGCCATCCTGTGAATTGTTATCAACGACTATTACTTCGCAGGGAACCGTCTTAACAGTGGCAGATATGGAGTCCAGGCAGTCCAGGAGCATCTCCCCGCTGTTGTAGTTAACTATGAGGATGGAGAGTTTGAATTCACATGGGCGACGAATCGGTTCGGGGAGTTTCTCGGCGCAATTCAAAAGGGGCTTCTTCGCAATGCAGCTGTCATTTCCCGGAGATCTTCTGGAACAGGGCCTGATGCCTTCTCCGTGTTGTTGAGTTTTCAAGGATTGTAAAGCCACATTTAACTGCTGCGTCAACAGTTGATCTGAAACCCTGTTCCGAAACATGACCGCCCGGTTCAACTACCAGCAGCTTCCCGCCTTCTTTGAGTAAACTGTAAAGCTCTGCCAGGAAGGAAGCGGCATCGGGCACTTCATGGATGACAGCTGCTGCCAGGACGAAATCCGCTGTATTTTCAAGATCATCAACGTTAAGAGAGTCATGCCGACATACCCTCGCTTCAATACTGCCGAGGAGGTTCTTTTTTTTTGCTTTCCTGTAAAGCCCCTGGACCATCTTTTCCTGAAGGTCGATACATATGACCTTGCCGTCGGGGCCAACCATTTCCGCCATCGGAAGGCTGAAGAAACCCATGGCGCAGCCCACATCTACAACTGTCATTCCGGCTTTGATGTAAGGCGACAATCTATTTACCGGATTATCGAACAGTTTCCGCAGAGGACTTGCAAGCAGGTGCCCCGCCCATACGGGGCATACGTGATCTGCCAGAATCCACCTCCCTTTTGTTTTGAATATCGGATCAGACGATCATTATATCCTGGGGGTCGTTCGGATTGACTTTTACCGTGATAACATTCCCCACCTGGAGCTGAGCCAGAACTGTGAGCGGCATGACCTGTTTATGAACCACTTCGCAGTACGGGTGAAAAGGAGAATTCACGCTGAACCTGAAACGTAATTTGGGCTGGTTGTTAATGTAGGTTCCGGTCTCGCTGATTTCCAGAATTTCAGCCTGGGCATCAAACCAGGTTTCATCGATGCGGTTCCGTCTTCTATTTGACAGCTGTGCCCAGGCAAGTATTGCAAGGTTCGACAGTAGAAACATCCCGGCCATTCCCCAGAAGAAAATATTAAGCGGGTGACCGTCATCCGTTTCGGCTTTCGGAGACACCAGAAAGCCAGCTACGATGAAGCCGACTACTACAAAGGCAAATATGCCGAATACATTCCAGTTGAATTTTATTCTTATTCCCATGAAAGAACTATATCTCCCATTCGCGATTGGAGCAAGAAACGGGGACTATTTTCTGCCTCCCGGTCACGGTTCATGCAATTCGGGAATGAACAGTTCGACATCGAACGCCATACTTTCGATCTGGACGCTGTCCCCAGATGCATCTCCAGCTACAATTTCCGTTACAGTCAAGATGCCGCTCTCACGGTGAATCCCGTCATGCACGATAGCAGCGGCCTCCTGAGCTTCACTGCTTTCTGGCCAGAGCATGGCGGAGAGGGCTTCAAATGCAGCATCGTAGCTGGCTTTATCGGTTACGAAATAGAACCTGCGTTCTTCCCCGGGAGCGTTTACGGAACCGTCGTTTGGCCCCGTGCCATATTCATTGAGAAAATGCCATGCGTATATCTGCAGCGCATTGATTCCTCTGTAGGGCGGGGTCACAACCGCGCAGAAATTATCACTTGGATATGCGGGATCGAATATCCTGATCGCCCATCCCTCTGGTCCATAAGCGATGAATTCAAGTGTGAATACCAGCCCCCCGGGCAGCTCATGCTGAAAATCCTCAAGGCGGCTGACGGCGCCGCTGAGTACGGACGGACTGCCGTTCTGCAGTGGTTCATCACCGGAAAGTGAGTTGGATACAAGCAGCAGTATTAGAAGTCCAATAGGATACCTGGTCATGGAATGTCTCCTTCCTGCATGTTTTCAAAGGGCGGATGCACTATTCTGATCTCCATTCCCTATTACACTACGGGGGTTCTTCAAACAAGGCAAGTTACAACGCTTTGCAACGGCTTCACATAATAGTATTGTTATGTTGTAGTTAGTATAGATTTCAGCATTTCATTCAGTATTGAGATTTTCATCTGAGTATTCAAGAGGATTGGGAAACATGAAAAAGGCTCTCATTACGGGAATCACTGGTCAGGATGGTTCGTATCTTGCCGAACTTCTTCTTGATAAGGGGTACGAAGTCCACGGTGTAGTCAGACGTTCGAGCAGCTTCAACCGCGAGCGGATAGAACATCTTATTCAGGACCCGGATGTTTACCGCACATCTCTTTTTCTTCATTACGGAGACATGACCGATTCAAGTGCACTTAATAGAATTCTTGAGAGAGTGGGCCCGGATGAGATCTACAATCTTGCTGCCCAGTCCCACGTCGGCATCTCGTTCACCATGCC
>JAGLOY010000049.1 GCA_023138735.1 Candidatus Aegiribacteria sp.
CAAGTATAGCCTACTTCTTTTCAGACTGCTCGATACTCAGGCCATGCAAAGACCCCGAAGGAACCTTTGATCCAAACATAGGCGGAGGAAGAATTCAGCTTATCAATGCTGATGATCAGGTGGAGTGGGATTTTCTCTTCTCGGATTCAACACATCAGCAGCACCATGATATTGAACCTCTTCCCAACGGCAACATTCTTCTAGTAGCCTGGGAGAGAAAAACCATGGCTGAAGCAATAGAAGCAGGAAGACAGACCATAGAGAGTGAGATATGGCCGGTGATGATAGCTGAGATTGAGCCCTTCGGATCCTCGGGAGGAAACATTGTGTGGGAGTGGCATCTCTGGGATCATCTCATACAGGAAGTCGATCCCGCCCTTCCTGGATACGGTGTGATTTCAGATCATCCGGAACTGATCGACATTAACTTCGGTGAAGTTGGCGGAGGTTCAGGTGCAGGAGACTGGATCCATGTGAATGCAATAGACTTCAATCCCTATCTGGATCAGATAGTATTCAGCTCAAGGCCCTTCAACGAATTTTACATCATTGATCACAGCACCTCAACCGCAGAAGCCTCGGGAAGCACTGGAGGAAATTCCGGTATGGGTGGTGACATACTCTACCGATGGGGCAACCCACAGGTGTATGGAAGAGGAGAGTTGTCTGATCAGTATTTCTCAGTTGTTCATGGAGCAAACTGGATAGATGATGGACTTCCCGGTGAAGGGAATATTCTCGCATTCAACAACGGAGACCGGCCGGGCTCAGTTAATGACTACTCTACAGTAGTTGAGATTGAACCACCTCTTAATGCGAGCGGTACATACGATATCTCCCCGAATGAACCATTTGGTCCCACAGAACCCTGTTGGACTTGCGGTGACCCGGGAGATTTCTACGGAGGGCCAACCCAGTGCGGAGCTTACAGAATGCCCGGTGGAAATACAGTCATAACCCTGACAGGGGAGAACTATATATTTGAGGTGGATTTACTTGGTGATAAAGTATGGGAGTATACAGGATCTCTGAGTAATGTCGCTAGAGCCAGTAGATATACTGAGACCTCCGGTATATCCACTGATATCTTGGGCGCGGCAACCATCTCAGTTCATCCAAATCCTGCATCTTTACAATGCACAATAGAGTGTTCTCTACCGGATAGCAGACCGGTCACAATAACTGTCTCTGATCTTATGGGTCGTCTTATTCAAAGGGTCCATGAAGGAATTCTTCCCGAAGGACAGCATTCTTTTGAATGGAGCACAGCTGATTACGGCAGAATTTCAGTGCCTCCCGGTCTATACTTGATTCACCTGGAGGCGGAAGGTTTCAATGCATCGGAAACTGTGACAATCCTTGAGTAGCGGTCGGTAAGGATGCAGTCTTAAAGCCATTCTCTCTGCATAGCAATGCAAACAGTCCGGACTCGGTTTACTACTCTGAAGCATCATGCTTCTTATTACTGCTTGATCCTGTTATTATTCAAATCAGCTTCATCTGATTCAAACTCAGGAGGGTTTCAGTTTTGATAATTCAGACTCGGCAGGTTCAGTCGAAGTGAATGTTGCAATAACGGCGGATGTTCATCTGCCTGCCGGCGATAACCACCCTGAACGATACAATGCCCTTGTAAACATCCTCGACAGCCTTGTGAAGCAGGAAATCAATACACTGATAATAGCCGGGGATCTCTTCGATAAGGATTGCAGCAATTACTCGCGGTTTGAGGAGATCTGCAGACAATACCCGCAGATAGATATTCACATAATCCCCGGTAATCACGATCCGGATATATCACGGAGTGTTATCGTTGGCGAGAATATCAGAGTATACAATTCACCTGCGCTACAAGAAATTAATGGTCTGGGTTTCGTTTTCATACCCTATTCAGCGACTTCCGGAATGGGAGAATGTATTGGGGAGATCAGACCTGAGAAACGCTGGGTTCTTGTCGGTCATGGTGATTACTTCGGCGGGCTGAAACAGCGTAATCCCTATGAAAAAGGCACCTACATGCCCCTGTACAGGAAGGATATCGAGGAGTTTTCACCCTGGAGAGTTTTCCTGGGACATATTCACAAGCCCATGAATATAGATAATCTCTACTACCCCGGTTCGCCCTGTGGAATTGACATCAACGAAACCGGAAGAAGGCGATACCTTCTATTCAACACCGCTACCGGACATATCTCCACAGAAATCGTACGAACGGATGTAATTTATCTGCAGGAGAAATTCCTGGTAATCCCGGATGAGAATGAAGTGGCAAGACTTCGAAATGACGCTGAGGGAAGAATAGCAGCCTGGGGTTTGAACCAGGAGGATAGAAGAAGAGCCAGAATCCGGATCAAAGCCACCGGATACACCAGTGACAGAGAAGTAATTATGGGATGTCTGAAAGATGTGTTTGCAGGATTCAGCTTTGTTAAGGATGAGGAACCTGATATCTCCTCACTGCATGTTGCAAAGGATAATCGCAGAAACGCTATTGCCCGGAGGGTTCTGGAGCTGATCGAGGAAATGGAGTGGGAATTCGGTGGAAATGAGCCTGAAAGGGGAAAAGTCATCGAAATAGCCCTGTCGGTTATATACGGAGGGGACAGCTGATAATGGGTATCCGTATCGATAGAATATCCATTGATCGCGGGGGTCCTCTGAAGGATGATTTTACACTGGAACCTCAAGATCTGAATCTCATCTACGGTCTCAACGAAACCGGTAAAACCTATATCGTTGAAGCCATGATCAATCTTCTCTTCAAGACCGGGAATAATACCCCCTGGATATTGAAAAGAACCAAATCACAGGAGCCTACAGTCAGAGAATGGAAGCCCGGGGGAAAGATTCTGATCTCTGGCCTGGGGGATAAAACTACAGTCTTCACCTCCGGGAGCAGCAAACTTGAGGATTTCAGGAATTCCGGAAGTCATCTCCCTGAAGAACTGTCCCGGTTGATGGTTGTCCGGGCAGGAGATACAAGACTCTCCTCCACTGGGGATGGAGCCGGTGACAATATTCTCAGAACCTACCTCTCCGGGAAGGGTGTTCTGGACGAGATAGAGAAAGGCATACCGAAAACCGTCAGAAAAGCCACTATGGAAAATGGCACAATAGATATGAATTGTGCAGGATACCAGGAAAAACGATTAACGGCACAGAAGGATAGAAAAGAGCTGGAAGCCCTTCAGCTTGAAGTTAATGAAAATGCCTCACTCTGTGCTGTCAATTCCCTTGAGAGTTCCAGAAAAGAGATTGATGTGCAGCTCAGTGAGCTCGAAGATGCAAAAAAGCACAGAGCTTTCATGCTTCAAGAAGAACTGAGGAAACTCAAGCTCGATTTGGAAGACCTTTCTTCCGAGCAGGATCTACTGGGGCTGGGAACTGACATCAGTCTTCACAGAGCTGAATGCAGGAATCTGGCCAATATCGAGGAAGAACTCAGTATTGCTGCCGAGGAAGAGGACAGCTACATCTGGTTAGATAAGGCAAGAGAGGAGTACCTTTCCCATAGCGAAACTCCCGGAAATAGATCTCTGATCAATAAGGTCAGTCTTGCACTGCTTTTCTTTTTCATTCTGCTGACCGCAGCGGCCGGGTTTTTCAGCAGACCTCTTATGATAATTGCTGCCGCAGGAGCGCTGATTTGCCTGATCGTCCGTATCAGGAATAAGCCCGAACCGGTCTCCTCATCAGACGAACTGCGCCGGAGGAAGTTGGAGGAGGAGTTCAGCAGAAGGTTCGGGCGGGAGTTGACGGACTCCGCAACACTGCAGATTGAGTACAAGAAGATGGAAGCGGCGCATATTCAATCTGAGAGCCGCAGGAAAAGCAGAATAGAACTCAAGCGGCGTGTTGAAGCAAAGAAAGCAAGTATTCTGACCAGGCTTCATTCCATTACCGGGGAGGATGTCCCGCAACGCAGCTGGGATTCAGGAATGGAAGGGATCAGAAATAACAGGAAAGAAATCCAGAATACTATCAATACCATCAAGATAGCTCTCTCTTCACTCAACATTCATGAAGATTCCTATCTGCCTGATCCTTCTTCCGTGGAATGGAATAAGAGTCGATATCTGAAACTCAAGGATGAGCTTGAGGACGTATCGAAGAACCTTGACAGGGAAAAGCACAGTATCGATAACCTGAAGATGGAAATTAAAGAGGCCACAGGAAGCAAAGCAAGGGATATCAAGGAGCTCCTGACAGCCATGGAGGATACGATAGAAGCCGCCCGGTACAGGTACAGAGATAATACTGCGCGCATTCTGGCCGAGAAGTCTGTTTACAGGGCTGTATGTGAATTCCGCTCACAGGAGAACGAAAGGCTGGACGAAGCCCTTGGTTCCGATGAAGTCGCTGCTCCGCTTCTGAAGATCACCGGACGCTACAATGGATTGAGAATGGACAGCAATGGATATCTTCACCTCTCAACTTCTGAAGGAGAGGAATTCCCTCTGTCACAATTGAGTACAGGTGCCGCCGAGCAGGTATATATTACTCTGAGAACAGGATTCGCTGAACTCACAATGGGAGAAACAGCCTTTCTTATTTTCGATGATGCGTTCCAGCATTCCGACTGGGAGCGCAGGGAAAACCTCGTCAACCATGTTATCGGACTGGTGAACAGCGGCTGGCAGGTCTTTTACTTCACTATGGATGATCATCTGAGGAAACTGTTCGACAAATCAGGTGGGGATCTGGGACAAGCCGGATACAAATCTATCAGTCTGAACTAGCTGAGAGGGAAGAAACATGAAAACTGTAATACCGATAATATTATTTGCGATTGTTCTTAAAGCCTTTGGTGCAGTTCAGGAGGGCTCCCTCTATCCCGAGGATGCACTCCTTATCAGCGACACAGTTCAGGAATACCTCAACGGTGAAATGATAGTGAATTTAGTCGGGGCTGATTCATCACTTGTGCTCTTCATAGCGCTTGGCGGGGAATGGACCGGAGATCAGGAGCAGTGGACGGAGCTTATGATCATATCTTCGTATGCCGCATATCTTGATCTGCAGCGCAGCTGGAGTATCATGGATATAGCCGTTTCTTTCGGCAGCAGCTGGTGCAGACTACCGATGGATGAAATATTGGAAATCACCGATGAAGAACTCGGTGAATCAGAACTCCTTGAGAAGTTCCAGGCTATAACCGAAATTTACACCATGAATGATGGGGACTGAGGTAATCAGAATGGTCAATTACCTCCGTCCCTTCAAATCAGTCGTGTTCTGTTAAGAACTGCACGGGAACTGCCGGTGTAGCTTTAATTTCCTCAATCATTTCGAGAGCATCTTCCGTAGGATTGAAGAATTCAACCATTAAGTCGGTTACATCCACAAACTGAACCGTTTCGTCTTTGTAGATGATATCCCAGGAATTCACGATGATATCAACTCCGGCTTCCTCTGCGACTCCCGGGAGCTCACTCCAGATCATTGAGATGATCTCATCAATGTCACCCGTACTGAAAACCTGTTCATGCGCTTGCTGCTGCATCTGGGGTCCCAGTGTGCCTAGCTCTTCTGCAAGAACCGAGTCACCCTCCTGGAGAGCTGTTTCATAGTCAGCTTTCTGTTGATTCATTTTGGTCATGAATTCTTCGGATTGATAGTAGGCAAAAGCAATGCAGCGCGAGTCGAATATTCCAATAACCGGTCCTGTATCACCCGAGCCCTGTGCCGCTGCTGAGACCGTAAGTACGCCCAGAAGCAGCATAGTTATCGCTGCAGCAGAATATCCTTTTCCTCTGATCATCCTAATCCCCCTCCCATTCTCTTCGTTTATTCTTCCATACTCTCCAGGAATTTAATGAACTGTTCATTGTAGAAAACGTTCTCAGGATCCAGTTCCAGAGCCTTCCGCTCCCACTCCACAGCCATCTCATATTCTCCCAGAGCGTAATACGATTCAGCGAGAGTGTCCATGATATTAGCATCTTCAGGCTCCATCTCGATGGCCATTACGGCTATCTCAACGGCTTTCTCGGGATGGAGCTGTCTGATCGCAAGTTCCCAGGCAAGACCGTTCAGGGACTGGGCATCTACATCATCTGATGCAAGATAGTCGTCCATAATAAGAAGTGCGTATTCGGTCTCGGGGGAGCCTGCGTCAATGTAGACAGGAAAAACGAACCACATGCACCACTTGGAGTATATCCTCTGCAGATCACCAAGCGGATCCTCTGAATCGACAACTCTGATATCAATAAGAAGGTTGGTCGACCCCTGGTATCCACCATTCTCCCTGTAAATGACCATTGCTGCTGACTGCCTGCCCCTGCTGTCACCTCCGGCTGCATCACCAGCCAGAAGTGCTGCGAGGAGCCTGTCTCCAAGGGAACCATCCTCCGAAAGGTAAGCCCTCTGCATTTCCTCGATCACCTCGGGACCTGTAAGTATGTTTCCCTGAATTGCATAGCCCGGACCCGTTATGCTGCCTGCCCAGTCCATTGTTTCGATGCCTGTGAATGAAGCTGAATTACCTTCCTCATCCACAATTCCAAGCTGCCTTACTTCCCTTTCCGGGTCGCTTTCCAGAAGGTTCTCGAGGGTTTCTTTCGCCGTTGCGCCAGTTCTGAGGATTTCAAGTCCTTCCGGCCCGAACATGGCATTTGTCTGAGCCTGAGTGGCTACTGCTCCGGTCCCCGGTTCTCCCCACGGGACGATGTACCCCACATCAAGAACTTTCGATGCCACGGCTACTCCGAATTCACCCGTCAGTGTATCCATCGCAACTATGGAAAAGGTTGAAGTATAGATCTCTCCCGGACTGCCCGTTGAGCTTCCAGGAATGAGAAGTACTGCTGAAAGTACAATTAGATGCATAACAACATCTCCATTCATTAAATAGGGACGGAGCCCTTTTATTTAAATTTGGCAAATAATATGTATATATGACGATATATATAGTCATATTATTTCGCATTCCAAGATAAAAAGCCTCCGTCCCTATTTATTCGACCAGTTTTCTCTGCATTCTTCTGCTCATCGGAACAACTGCAATACCTAGAAGAATACCTATTACAAGCGCGATTATCAGTTTGAAATATACATCAGAAAAATCGGCACCTTTAAGTGTTATACTGTAAAGAGGGTCGATGAACCAGTAAGTAGGGAAGATCTTTGCTATCCACTGGGGCAGGCCGGTGAAAAGATAAAACAGAATCGGACCTGCAAGGAGTATGTTGAGGCTTTTCACGAGTGTATAAAGGGTTTTTGCGTTACCTGCAACTGTACCATAAATAAGCCCGATCGCATTACAGACCACTGCTCCTGCAACAATCGTTGCAAGCAGCGCCAGTGGCTGACCGGAAAGGGCTCCGTTGAGTGCAAGTGTGATCAAGCACATGGTAACTGTCATCGTAAAACCAAGCAGAGCCTTGGAGAAGAGAATATCGGATACAGTCACAGGAGTTACCAGAAGGGCTTTCATGGTTCCATGTTCCTTTTCTTCAACAAGCAGGAATGCGGGAACGAAAATCCCCGTAATGATAAGAACGAAGAGGACTATTGCCGGTATCAGTTTCCGTGCCAGCGGTATTGTCTCCTCCTCGTCTCCTGTCCGGAGGATAACCTCTATTGGAGCCTCTCGGTTCTCTATTTCCCGGAGCACGTCCAGCACAAGCAGGCTGATAACAATACGATTCGAAGTTAGGCTTCCGCCTGAGAAAAAGTACTCCAGTTCAGGTTTCTGACCATTCCTTACCGCCTGGTCAAAACCCCTTTCAATGATCAGTCCAAGGTCAGCATTGTTGTTTTCTATATACTCTTCCAGCTCTGTGGCGCTCCCGGCATGGGAAAGTCTGATACCTTCTACTCTTTCAAGGGCCGATACAATATCGGATTCCCCTGAATCGTAAATACATATCCGTGGTTCAGGGTTAAACAGAGCGACGAAAACAACCTGCAGCAGGAAAGTTATCACAAAGGGCATTATTAGAACCCAGAGGATGACCGGAGATCGGAATCCAAGTCTTAGATCACCTGAAATAAGGCTCCAGACACGCCGGATACTCACAATGATTCCACCTTTCGCCGCAGAAGAAAGAAGGCGGATCCGAGAAGGATGATATCCCAGAGAATAGTTGCCATGATGTGGGGCGCTGCGAAACGCAGGCCTCTGCCCTCGCCAAGTACGCCTGATATTGCCTCAACCAGGCCGTATGATGGGAGCAGCCTGATAATGATCGATGGTCTGCCCGGGAACATGATTGAGAGAGCGGGAATCATAAGAGGGATGATGAATATCGTTCCGAAGAAGAGGGTGCCCATAAAATCCCTGCCGCTGGTTCCAGAGAGCATACCTACGGCAGAAGCCATACCTGCTCCTAGCAGGATAAGAACTGTTACAAGCAACCAATCGAAGACGAAGCCCCCGGTGGCCAGAAGAAAAAGAAAGGCCTGACTTACTGCGAGAATCGTGCCGGTAACGCACTTAGCCGCAAGAAAATCTCCAGTTCGTGCAGGAGTAACCAGTAATGCAGTCGCAGTTCTATGCTCGATCTCCACGGAAACCAGCCCTGCCAGTGCAAGGGCTTCGATAAGAAGTATCAGTATGACCAGTATCGGCCTCATTCTGTCGCGGAAGGGAACCTGCCTGCCCGCCATGTTTTCACCGAGAATTCTTGCCTGCAGGTAGGGTAGCGCGACCGGCAGTGTGCTCAGGGGATCCCTTCCCGCGTATGAAGCCCCAACCGCATATGCTATTTCCCGGACACCGCTTGCGAGAGCACGACGCATCTCCCTGGGAACTGATTCTGATACATATACTGAAACGCTGCCTCCGGAGCCCGATAGAAGGGATTCAGTGAAATCCACAGGAATGGCAATGCCAATTGATACTTCCCCCGAACCCCGCAGGACAGTATCCGAGAGAGAATCCTCATCAGCAAAACCGATTATCTCAAGCCCCTCGAATTCACCTGCATGACGGTCGATCAGCATCGAAAAGGAATCTGCAATGTTTGATGGATAAACGCCCAGTGTAATAGTCTCGCTCACATTGTCGGGAAGAATAACGAAAAGCGCAATCATGAAAATCAGTGATATTGGTGTGAGAATCATCCAGAGCCGGTCTCGGGAAAACTCCCTGAGATCCTTGAGAACTATGGCCGCTATGATTGCCAGCCTTGTTGACACTCTTCTCACACGTCCAGTCCCCTGCCTGTGATCTCTATGAAAATGTCCTCAAGAGTTGCCTCTTCCGTATGTATAGTCATGACATTACCTGAGTTAATCAGTTCTTTAATTCTATCTCCTGCATCCGCCGCTGCAAGCTCTATACGAACATTGCTGCCGTTTCCGAGGCGGACCTTCACTGATCTTTTCCCATATTTCATTTTAAGATTGTCGGGGGTGTCCACCGCGAACAGTTTACCCTCATTCAGGAATGCAATTCTGTCCGAAAGCTCATCAGCCTCCCACATGTCATGTGTCGTTAGGAGGACAGCGGCTCCCCTCTCTGCCTGTTGTTTGATGACATTTCGAAGGGTTCTGCTGGATACCGGGTCAAGACCATCAGTAGGCTCGTCCAGGAAAAGTACATCCGGACTGTTAATGATTGCCCTGGCCATCATGAGCCTCTGGCGCATGCCCTTTGAATACTTGCTTACTCTGTCGTCAGCCCTTTGAGCAAGGTCCACTTTGCGGAGAAGTGTATCGGTGTCATAATTCTTCAGACCGAAGAGACTTGAAAAGAATTTGAGGTTTTCCCTCCCGGTCATGTTCAGGTAAAGATTCTTCTCCTCAAAGCAGACTCCTATCCTGGCCTGCACTTCAGGATCATCAACGGTCATTTCATTGCCCAGTATATGAATTGAGCCTGTATCCGGAGTGAGTAGACCGGTAAGCATTTTTATAGTTGTTGATTTTCCTGCGCCATTAGGACCAAGAAAGCCCAGTATTTCACCAGGCTTCAGATCAAAGCTGATACCCCTGACCGCCTTCAGATCACCGTAGGAGTAACTCAGGTCTGTAGCGAGCAGTGACTGGTTCATACTATCCTCTTCACCTGGTTTACAGCAACTGTGAATTCAGTAAATGCGGCTATTCGAGAAGGATCAGCAGCCTCCGCATTTGAGTATAAAGATGATAATCACCGCGAAGCCTCCGATAGCCAGCAGCCAGAAAAATCCCGTTATCGAACCACAGCAGCCGCATCCCGTACTCTGAAGAGACTGAGGGATGAGATTTTCACCCTCCTCTACTGAGTATTCCTCTACAACATCCAACCCTTCCGGGCGGTTCTTGCGTCCGGGATCGTGTGGCGGTTTGACGAAGTGTTCCTTCTTTTCTTCAGCTCTGTAAGTTTTCCCAGACTTGGTTTTTGAAGCGTTCTTTGCGCGTTTTTTGGTGAAGAAGGAAGTTCCCATTCCGGATGATCTTGATTTTCCTGCCGACGACTTTGCTGAAAAGGAACTGCTTCTTGATTTCCGTGCCGAGCCTGATCTCCGCATTTTCTTCAATTTCTACCTCCATTGCATGTATCTCGAGTAAACATATTCGAATCCAGTTTACAGACAAGAAGCGTTTACGTTGGATGAAACCGGGGAGTGTTCGATAAGAATCACAAATGAGAAATAGCTGCCCTGACATTACAGCCAGGGCAGCGTACTTTAAGAGATTATCCGGCACAGACCGGAATATATCGATACTATATTATCGGTTGACCAGCTGGCAGTTCACAAGGCCGACCATGCTGAAGGATTCCCCTTCAACTGTTCCACGTATCTGCGTTCCCTCGCGGTTGGCAACCATTAATGAATCTGTTCCCTCAGGAATTTCTTCCAGCATCTCGCAGGCTACGTACTTCGAATAGGTATCGTTCGGATCGCTCAGGTCCACCCTTACAGTCACTCCGTAGGAAGTGGTCGATGTTGTGGTAGAATGGTAGTTACCGTCTACTATGATCTCCCTGCCTGACCAGACATTGAACATATCGAAGAACTCACCGGCAAGTATAGGAGTATCTCCATCGTAGACGTATGGGCTGGTAACTATCCCGGACTGCGCTGGGGGTGCATCTTCAATAATAACGCCATCGACAAGCTGGATGTCACCGGTCCAATAATACTCAATCGTACCTGATACAGTGACAAGCTGATCACTTCTGACAGTAATTCCCGGGTAATCGGTAAAGGAAATAGTAGCAAGAGCTTCTCTGTCACCAGGCTCTGCCACAAGCTCAAGCTCGTCTTCGACTATCATGGTGTCGATATAGGGAATACGGGGATAACCTTCAAGAGTAACTTTCTTTCCGTCCCAGACGAAATATGATTCGAAAAGTGCCACCACACTGACCGGTGTATCGGCAGTGATTTGCGAAGGATCAAGTGTGCCTTCGGGGTAAAGAGGCGGCGGAGCGGTCTCAATAGGCGTTTCCTCGACAGCGGTATCCTGACCTTCAGTAACTGCCTGGGAGTCCGTCTCGTCAGGCTGTGAAGCAGTATCTTCGCCTCCTCCGCAGGCCAGGAGAAGAAGCCCTGCTATCAGAAATATTGCAGCAATCTTTTTCATGTTTCCTCCATTTGAGAATGACTGATCTGAACAACGCTAAACTACAGATACCGCAAATATGAAGTCAACCGGACAGCGACAGTATCAGCTGCCAGGTTTCTTCCTCCGCCTTATTATCATGAAAACGTTGCCTATATTGACCTTCGTGTATTGATTGAAACGGCGTACAAGCACATCCATGGATGTTGAGTCCGGCTCGTGAACCCATGAAAGGGGGATCTCAGCCGTAAACCGGGCAATTGCCGTGATAAGAAACAGCACCTGTTCAGGGTAGATATACCTGCCCAGCATTGTAAAACCATCGGGCATGAAAACTCCAGAAGCAAGCATAGTCAGCATCATCGCGGTGCAGGACAGTGCGTTGAAAACTCCCGAGTACATCTGTCTGCACTTATCCGGAGCAATCGCAAGGACCATGTTCGCTGTAACTATTCCCAGGCAAGACCACATGATACCTGACAGGAATGCTTCAATGTAGATGAACCAGTAGCTGTTCGGAGTCAGGAAGATCCAGATAAGGGGATTCAGTGTTCCTAGAAGCAGTGCAAGTCTCATTGCCGGTTTGCTGCCGTGCCTGTCAATGAACCTTCCCCAGGGTCGAATGGCGACCTGAGCTCCCACTGTAGCGACGGTTCCGTAGAGCAGTATCTGAACAACGCTCATATGGAGTCTCTGCATCATGAAGGGCTGCCAGAAGGGTGCGCCTATCCCGACTGCAAGCATCCACCAGATACCGAAAATCGCGAGATTACGGAAATTCTTGTCTTTAAATGGTGTAACGAGCATTATCCTGAATGATTCCGATTCGATAACCTTGGGCTTCTCCGGCTGTTTCCTGAGAATCAGCATTCCTGCAAGGCCGATAACCCCGGCCGCAGAGAATACTCCCAGGAAAGCCCATGGAAGTGCGGAGGAATCACGAAAGAGGTCAACTGCTGCACCGAAAACGAATGAGGCGAGCACCCCGGCTATCATCAGAATCTGGTTACGCTGCGCGAAGAAACGGCCCCTCATTTTCCTCGGAACCATATCCGCTATCCAGCCCATCCACATGTTCGCGCTGACGGCCAGAAGGGCGGAGTAGAGCATGTATACACACAGGACCATCGGCAGTGCTGTACCCGCTGCAAATAGCAGAGGTATTATCCCAAGAAGCGGTGCAATAGCTCTTCCGGCAGACGTAAGGGATAATATTACAGGTTTCCTTTGTGTCCGCCTTTTTGTAATCGCAACACCAAGGGGTTGAAGAGCCTGTGCAAACTGACCAATGGCTGATAGAATTCCGAAATGGACCGGGGATGCTCCCAGCATAACCGCGAGTTTGGTTATGAATACTGAACCGGCTCCCGCCAGGCTTGTAAATACCTGTGAGAAAATACCTTCCTGGGTCGATATCCGGAAGGTATCACGCAGCTTTGATCTACTTCTGCTGTTTTTCATCGGAGGAACATAGCTTTGAAAGGGGAATAAACCATAACTGCAATTTGTAGCTATGAATGATTGACTTGACAGGCTCTCCCTGGCATCTTCTCGTTGGAATTTAATTCAGGTTATCCTGAAGATCAGAAGGAGCAAGTATGTGGTATATAGTGGCAGCAGTTGCATTGATTGCTACATCGGGTGTTTACGGTTTCAGCAGATTGAGAAATGATGGTGCTGCGAAATCTTACCTTGTAGACAGAATGTTCGACAGAATCACACTGAAATCGCTTTCAATGGATCAGATCAACATCCTCCTGGCAAGGCTTGAGATTGAGGAACCTCCGGAACCTGTAAGGGGTGCTATGTGCTACGAAGCGATGGCATACCCGCTTGTAGCGGAGTATATCTGTCCTGTATGCGGTGAAAAAACCATCTACAACAATTCCCAGACCGGTTTCATAGAATGGGAGCTTCAGGGGTGCAGGAGAATGGTGGAATCCATAAACGAGTACACGGAATTTGACATTTCCATTGATGAAACCCTCTTCTGCGATTTCTGTTCTGAATCCTCTGATGAAGAACCAACGCTTCTCCTCAGGGTAGCCTCAACCGATACCACTGAAATAGTGAACATTGTATCCATTCACGATCTCAGAATTCTGGAATCGTTTCTTCAGGGCACTCTTTACTACACTACTTCCAATGACGGCCAGCAGCCTCTTCTGGATTACTCCGAGAGAATAAGGGAACTACTTGGGGCTTCCTTCAATTAATGAGAATCAGATCGGAGTCCTTTCTCTCGTCTGAATGCAGCGACTGTAACCTGAAACTTGATTGCGACGGCGGGTGCAGAGAGGCAGCTCATATAACGGGAGGGAGAGTGGATTGAGTACTACAACAGTGCAGCTGAAGGTATATCTCTCTCGGAATGATTCCTTGACGATATTACTGTTCTTCATGTATTCTATTGTCTGAGGGTATTCACAGAGTACTATATCTCTGAACAGGGGGGATGCTATGAAGATGAAGTGGTTTATCATTATCGTCGTTCTTACCGGAGTCATTGCGTTCTGGGGCTGCGGTGGTTCCAATGCCACCGGTCCATCACCATGGACAACAGAGCTGGAGGGTACCTGGGTTCTGGTTGATTCCACCGAGGTGCTTACTTTCACGTTCTCAGACACCAACTGGACCATTCTGGTTGACTCGTTCACATTGAACGGAACCGTTACTCTGAATACTACAGTAACACCGAAGCATATAGATCTGCTGTGCACCGGCAGTACCGATACTTCATTTATCGGCACAACCTCCCTTGGAATTTATGCGCTTAACTCGGTGGCTACTGCATGTACACTGGCAATGAATGAATTTGGTGACACTTCTCCCAGACCCATAGTTTTCGGTATCGACTATATGATTATTCTCAAGCAGTAGGATTTTTCGAAATTTTGAAGGGCGGAATCGAAGTTCCGCCCTTCATTCAGTCAACAGGGATTATTTACATACAACAAGCCTGTTTGTTGTAATCGAACCTGTCGGGTCGATTGATCGGATCATATAAATACCCTGAGGTACTTCCTGCGTATTCCAGATAAGGGAGTGGGAGCCGGCTTCAAGTTCTCCCGAATGTATGATATCAACAGCTCTTCCAGCGGTATCATAGATTGTCATCTCAAACAACCCTCCACTTGAGAGTGTGACCGGGAAGGTAACAATGCCGCTAGTTGGATTTGGATGAGGTAATCCTACAAGGGATGCCAAAGTTCCCTCTGGATTATCCCCGATTCCAACACCGTTAATAACACCCTGCTCGGGAAGTGCGTTATGCGTGGTCACCATCCAGCATATATTGCTTAAACCTCCTACGGGATCGAAAGTAAGTGTAACACTGCCTGCAGCGTCGGTGACGCCGCTTACCCAGAGACTGTCGTGCGAAATGCATACAAGAGCGTTCTCCACAAGACCTTCTGTATCGCTTACCGAGAAAATAGCCTGTGTGGAACCTGCAGGCAGGTTTGTAGGAGCCGTAACGTCAATGCTGTGGGGAACATCGGTTCTCATGTCCATTGTCGGGTCACCGAACCAGTGGAAAAGATCCCATTCGGTTTCTGCTCTGTTGGTTGGATACGGGCAGAATGGTGCGGATGTTTCCATTTCAATTTTAGCGCACATGAGTGCCTGACCGGTAAGGTAGTTACCTGTGGGATCAGTGTACAGTGCAGGTGGGCTGGTGTATTCATCGTTGAAGGATTTGTAAAGACCGTAACAGATGTAATCGTTCCAATAGCTGTAACTGACCTCGGTTGCAGCCAGAACACCGACTGCTCCGCCTTCCATTCTGAACAGGTTTTCCGCAAAACAGTCAAGGCTGAATTTACCCGTAAGGCAGTTGACGCTCATTACCATTGGAGTTTCTTCACCGTTTGTCAGGCTTGAAAGGTGGGATATAGTGAAATACGGATCTCCCCATCCGCTAACGCTGCCATGGTCTCTGTGCTGAACCAGGAAAACTCCATCATTTATGCTTGCAAGAATACCTGCTGCATCGCCATCCCAGGTGATATCAGCGGGTATCATCTGGCCGGCGCTTGGGAGGTCATTTCTGTAATAATAGGGAGGTGAAGCGGAAGTGTTTTTAGTGTATTCTCTCTGAACCGTCTTACCGTAGATATTCATATAGGTGTCACGGACTGTTTCGCAGGTGAAGCAGAACCAGCGTTCAGCTACTGTACTTGAGCCGCTTGTTGCCTGGAAATATCCAGCACACAGAACATTCCCCCAGAAATCAACATCCATTAGGGGATCGAACTGCCATTTAAGGATTTTTTCTTCTACAATGGGGTAGTGGCTCGTGGGTGTCACGAATCTGCTGTGGAAGATATCCGCCTGGTAATCACTGGATCCATCCATGCAGACATACCTGTTGTCACTGTACATGCCCGGGGCGCTGAAGCTTGTAAGGTCATCCTGATCCCCAACGAAAAGTATGAAACTTGGAGGAATGACCCAGTTGTCGTAGGCGTCCTGTATGTAGTCCTTGATCTCTGTCTGGCTCCAGCTGCCAGCTGCAACTATTGCGGTAAGGTAACCCTGATCCATTTTCGCCTCGATGAAAGTATCCATCATGGTATCGACAAAATCATCACCGGCTATTATCAGCAGATCCGCCTCTGTGATAGCCCTTGCCTGTCTGATGTTGTAGGCTTTAACGGGTTCACTGCTTTCCGCATTTACCGTTCGCTCGGGTTCACCCAGGATCTCGGAATTGATAAGGGTTCTGTAGGTGTTGGAGAAGAACCTGCTCTGAAGTCTCGGATCGATACTGACGCTTCCGCCAAGATCCACGGTTACGCGGAGCCTGGGGGTAACGGTAAGATCGCCTGTTTCGGCATCCCAGTGGAAGGGAATCACTGTGAACCTGCCGATATTCACATCGCGAATGGTTCCGGAATTTTCGAACACAGCTTGCGAAGCAGGATACGATCCATGACTGTAGGCTTCCGGCAGGTATGTAAAGGGAACCGGATCGTATGAGCTTTCAATCGGGATCGGTTGCATGGGTGAGGGAGTAATATTCCCGATAACGACGGGTGTTTCGAGTGCCTCCACGCTTATGGAGACATTTGGATAATCGGGTATTGCAGCCATGAAGGATGCCTTTGGAAGCATTGGTGCTCCCTCCGCATCAGCGTACGGAGTAAGGGAGGGTACACTGATGGCATTGAATATCATTCCATTCTCGGAAAAAGAGTTGTTCTGAAACCCGGGAAGGATGATATCTACAACAAAACCGGAGGCGGTACACTCCACCACTTCCAGGTTGGCATGATTCAGATCGGAAGTGCCGAAATCGACCCATTCCGCCGCAGCTATACTGAACAGCACAAGCAAAACAGTGATTGTTTTCAAAGTATACCTCTGCTTTCTGGTGAATGATTTGATTCAGGTGATTATACTTACGCATTATTAACAAGTAAAGTAATTCGAATACTGACAGATAGTTAAGTTGCATTTACATGAAATTCATAATGGCATAGGCATATAAAAACACTCGTATTATCCTTACGTATAGCAACGCATAAGCAATCCTGCAGTTCCCGGAGTTCAGCGGACAGGTACCGTTGACGGATGTAAACCTCTCAAGAATATTCCCGGTTGAAATGAGGAGATGATAATGATGATAATTCCTGCGAAAGCCTGCCGTATGATAATGCCCGAGCCCCGCCTGGGAGCTGCAGGGTAAACACTTCTCCTTAACCTTCGATCTTTCCCTCAGAGCCCTTTGCGGGGCTTTTTTGTTTCAGAAATTATTGGCGAAACAGAAACTACGGAGGTTATGGTGTATACCCATAGATTTTACAGAGCCTGGGTTTCAGAGAGGAAACTCTTCAGGTTCAGAGTACTGCTTCATGAAAGTGATATCGAAATTGCTGTCGAATCCGATCTTACCCACAGAGCATGTGAGGCGTTGTCCGGAGCCAGAAAAGATATAGAAGGCTACATAAAACTTCATCCATGTTTTTTAATGGCAATGGATCCTGTTGAGTACGACACAACCGCTCCTGCAATCGTGAAAAGAATGATGAATGCCGCAGCAATCTGGAATGTAGGTCCTATGGCTGCAGTTGCGGGTGTCATTGCAGATGCTGTTGGTGAAAGATTGTCTGATCATTCCAAATCAGTGATTGTGGAGAATGGAGGAGACCTGTTCATCCGGAGCGGGAACAAGGTGAATTGCGCCCTTTATGCCGGTAAGGAATCCCCTTTTGCGGATAAGACAGGCTTCTCTGTTGATGCCCCGCAGGGTCTTGGCATTTGCACATCCTCAAGAACAATTGGACACTCCTACTCTCGTGGCAGGGCCAACGCTGTAACGGTAATTGCCGAAGACAGCACCACCGCCGATGCAGCGGCTACCGCAATCGCAAACAGGATACATTCAGCTGAGGATGTTCATGACCAGCTTGCACAGCTGGATAGTGACAGCGGACTGGTCGGAGTCGTAGCATGCTGCGGTGACCGACTGGCTTCGTGGGGCGTAAGGCTTTTCAGGACCGATCTTCAAGGAGGAAGCGTAACATGATTAACAAAAGCATAATGTTGAGATTCCCTCGGGAATGCGTTGGGAAACCGGTAATATCGAATCTTGTCAGGATGCACGGTATAGAGGTCAACATACTCCGCGCGAGGATACATCCAACCGAGGAGGGGCGCATGCTTGCGCAATTGAAAGGATCAGATAATCAGATTGCCGCGAGCATTGAATACCTCTCATCCTCTGGAATCGAGGTACACCTTCCAGAGAACAGCTTCATCTGGCAGGAGAAGAAGTGCGTTCACTGTGGAGCATGTGCCGGTATATGTCCATCTGGAGCTTTCACGTTCAGCAGTGCTACGTTCGAAGTGGAGTTCTGCATATCGAAGTGCATTCTGTGCGAACTTTGCATTGAAGCCTGCTATTACAATGCGATTCAGTCTGTTGAGGATTACATTGAAACGAGTGGGGTGAAGAGATGAAACGTACATGGGAAGAAATAAATGATAAAATAGACAGAGGAAATATTGTTGTTATAACCGCTGAGGAGATGACTGAGCTCTCGGAAAGAGAAGGAGTTAAGGAAGCGTGCCGACAGGTCGATGTTGTTACAACCGGAACCTTCAGTCCCATGTGCTCCAGCGGTCTTCTCATCAATACTGGACATCATGCACCCAGAATCAACTACAAAAGGGCATGGCTGAACGGAGTCCCGGCCTACGCTGGTATAGCAGCTGTCGACCTTTACCTTGGCGCCACAGCCCAGAGGGAAAACGGCGGTACTCCAAGTGCATATGGAGGAGGTCATGTCATTGAAGATCTTGTTTCCGGCAGGCAGATTCAGCTTCAGGCGGAAGGACACGGTACCGACTGCTATCCGGGCAGAAGCGCAGAAGGCAGCTACACCATTGATGATCTTGAAAACGCGATTCTCCTGAACCCCCGAAACTGCTACCAGAACTACAACGTTGCGGTGAATGCTTCCTCCCCAGGGACGATCCACACATACATGGGACCACTCCTCCCTGATATGCGCAATGCAGCCTACAGCAGCGCCGGGCAGCTATCGCCCCTGCTTAACGATCCGGAATACAGAACCATCGGTATTGGTTCACGTGTCTTCCTTGGAGGCGGAATCGGCTACGTGACTTTCATGGGAACACAGCACAACCCTGATACAGAGAGGACTCCCGGTGGTGTCCCGAACTGCGGTGCCGGTACATTAGCCCTTTGCGGCGACCTTCGCCATATGTCACCTGAATACCTCCGTGGCGTCTGTATTAAGGGTTACGGGGTTTCTCTCGCTGTTGGAGTAGGTATCGCTATTCCCATCCTTGATGAGGAAATGGCATTCTATACCGGTGTGTCTGACGCTGACATTCCCGCCCCGGTTATTGATTACTCCTCGGATTATCCCGGAATGTCGGGAGATATCCTGGGAAGAACCAACTATAAGGAGCTTCGCTCCGGGGAGATAAAGGTTATGGGGAAACAAGTTAGAACGATCTCGCTTTCAAGTTACAGTAAAGCACGAAAAATAGCAGTCGAGCTGAAAAACCGCATAAGGAACGGTTCATTCAGGCTTACCGTGCCGGTGGCACCTCTGATGGAATAGTACCTGTGTCAATTTGGTATTATCTTAACACATGATTGACTTTCACAGAATCGGGAGATGACATGAAAACTCTGCTGACCTTTGTAATAGTGCTGTCAATGCTGGCAGCTGCCTGCGGAAGCGGTGTAGCGACCCCAGGTAACGTAATAAGAAGCTCCCTGCCGGAGAAAACACATACACTTACCGATGCCTGGCCGATGGCCAGCAGCGCTCTTTTCGCCCAGGGTCGTCCGGTTCAGCCGGATACCTATACCGCTATGCATGATGTATCCGGTAGCGGCATAATAGTTATTGATGTTAGAAGCCATGATTTCGACCCTGTGGCCGTGGTAATCGACGGAGATGGAAATCCTGTTGCGTTCAGCTGCACCTGGAAAGGGTCCAGTGTAAGGATCGTACTTGATGGCGCCCCGACCGGGGGAAAACTCCTGATCTTCTCACCTGAAGATACCAGGGGTCTTTACGACGTCATTATTGAAGAAGGAATTCCCGAGGATCTCGAAACCTTCATCGCAGCAACTGATTTTTCCGACGGAGCAATAACTGGCTGGATCGAAGCGGACAGCTACAATGCCTACCTTGACAACATCCTGAGAGAAGCACTTGAAAACGATGTCTACATATACAACTACTCCCAGGCGAAACTCTTTCCTTTTACGATAGAGAACGAAGAACTGGTTTCAATAACACTTGAATCCGATGAATTTGACCCCTATCTGGTTCTATTGACAGTTGAGGATGGAACTTACAATTTCGTGGAGTACAACGATGATTACAGCGGCTCTTACTCCAGAATAGTAAGAGAACTGGATACTGGAAACTACATAGCACTTGTCATGCCTTACGGAGCTGGAAGTAACGGCAGATTTACTCTTGCGATGGAAGTTATCGATGCGGAAGCACTGGAAAAAGTTGAGATCACAGCTCCATTGATGGATGTGGACTACACCACTGAAATAGCCCCTGACAGAAATTTCGCAATCGCCTGGTGGCCGGATATGACTGACAACTGGGAAGTGCCCGGCTTTCTCACTCCTTTTACTCCTGTGGCATCCTTTACATTCATGGTAGAAACTACTTCGGTTTATGAATTGTACGCTTCGGGTAACATTGATGTTTGCCTTACTCTCCTTAAGAGCGATGCGCAGGGCAATATACAGTATATCGCATCAAACGATGATTACCCGGATCTCGGCTCTGATTCAAAGGTTATCAACCCGCTCCTTCCCGGTGATTACATTGCCCTTATATCACCCTACAGTGGTTCGAGTGAAGATGAGGTGACATTCTCATGGTCCGAAGACGAAGAGGGCATAAATACCCTCAGTGTCGGCAGATCGATCGAAGCCTACGTACCCTACGAAACCGAAAGCCTCATCTACAGGCTCAATCTTCAGGCGGGTAGAAGTTACTCTATATCCGTTGGAAGTGACGAACTTGATACTGTTATGACACTGATCCTGCCTGACGGAGAGAACCTGTACGACGATGACGGCGGGGATGATACCAACTCCCTTCTATCCTTTACCGTAAATGAAGGTCAGTCCGGAGACAGTTTCCTCATCGCCGGGAAGTACTCCTCGGGAGAAGGCACCTTTACAATCCTGCTCGAAGAAACCTCAAGATAGAGAAGGTTTAAATGGGGCTGTCAGTTCTGGCAGCCCCTGATCTTATTAACATATTTGAATTCGGATGAGAGTGCAGAATAGCAACTGCCTGGTCTTACAATAATGCATTCTCGAGAGATTGACCTGAATTGAATCTTGATGATGCATACTTTAGTAGTATTATACGATTCAATTAAATTATTATTGCAACCAGGCAGGAAGCATGAAGTCACATCGAGCTATATCCATCAATAATAGTTTAGTGCACGGTATATGCAACTATTCCTGCAGGCTGTGCGGTATAAATAAAGCCAGCTATGACGGTCCGAGGGAGTTTCAGTCCTTTATTGTTACGGAAAGTCTTATTCAGCGGATATATGAATCAGCTGAATCCGGAATAAATGTGCGCTATCTTGCCAACTCAGGCGATGGTGAGCCAACACTTCATCCTGAGTTCAATGACAGAATATCGATGTTCGGTGCTATGCTCAGGAAATGGAATATATCCGCAGTTCCACCCCCGGAAGTTTCCGTTGTGACAAACGGTTCAAGACTGCATATGCCCGGGATAATGGAAGCATTTCTTGAAAACGATATCTCACTGATTATCTCTTTGCCCACTGTGGTACCTGAATCGTATGGAACGATCATGACGGGTGACAGCATCCGGGGACATGCTATACTGTCGAAGATACTGCCGGTTATTGAAAAAGCGATGGAGTACAGAGCGAATGGACAGTTGTCCAAACTATGCTTTCATATCTCTCCACCGGAAACAAAGATCATTAGGCATGATTTTCCGGATACAATTGACTTTCTGACCTGCCTTGCCCGCAGCAGGGCACTTGAAGAGATAGAGCTGGTGTTGTTTCCCGCGACCAGCAACCGTTCAGGCTTGATCAGGAGTAACGTTGTCAGGGTTGATATGTACAAAGATCTGTTCAGGAAGTACAATGGACATACTGTTAACGGCGTGAACATTCGGATGAAGCTTGTTGTGAAGCGCTTCTTTTCAAATGTATTCGAGATAGCGGATCTTATAAGGAGCTTCAAATTTCCCTGTCTCTGGAACGCGAACTTCTTTATTGCCGCTGATGGATGTTCGATCTGCTGTAATGATCAGTCCGCGAGGAACCCTCTTGGTAATATCCTTTCTGAGTCACTTGATACGTTAATGCAGTACAAGGAACTGTATATGCCTGGTAAGATGTGCGCAGGCTGCAATCAATCTCCTCAACGACTCAGGGGATCCGCTGAAGCGGTTCTATTCTCCATCATCGTGAGAATTCGTATGGGTTTATCCGAAATCCGGAATCGATATCCAGTGTCAAATATCAGCACAATGGAACAAACAGAATATCTTCCTCCTGAAAAAGAGATTATCGAGGAGAATGATAATCGGGTTGAAGAAGCTGAACAAAGAGGTGAAGATACAATTGATACAATTTCGGATTCCTCGCTTCCGGACAGCATAGATGAGATGAAGGAAGCCTTCAGACTGATATACGATTCCTATCTGGCATCCGGCTATCAAAAAAAGGATCCCTCTTCGATGAGAATAAGCTTCTCCAACCTGCTTCCGACCAGTTCTCTGATAACTGTCAAGAAAAACGGTGAAGTCTGTGGCACTTTGACGATTATACTGGAGTCTGACAGCAGACTACCGATCAATGAACTTTTCAACCATGAGATTAATAAAATACGAAGAAAGGATTCCCTGATATGCGAATTATCCGGTCTGGCTGTGGATGAATCATTAAGGATTGATCAGAGCAGAACAGTCCTCCTGTCTCTTTTCAGAAAGGCATTCATTCTGGGTCATGATTTTATGGGCTGCACTGATTTCTGCATGATGATCAATCCGCATCACTGTGACTATTACCAGAAGGAATTCAATTTTGAGAAGATTGGGCAGATCAGGCATTACGATAAAGTGAACGGAGCACCAGCTGTTCCATTGAGGCTGAATCTGGCTAAGGGTGCTGAATTGTTCAAGATAAGCAATCCCCGTCTATATCAATATTTCTTTATCAGCGATCGCCAGATGATTAAGGAACTGTCTTATCATGAATTGTCGGAACATAGAAAACTATATAACGTAAAGTACATTAATAGTCTTATCAGAAGTAAAGAGGATCTCCTGACAGATCTGACAGAAAAAGAGATCAGGATTCTCTATGGATATTACCCGGAACTGAGATAAGAGGAACTATGAAGATACTTCTGATCTCGTCCAACAGAGAACGGCATCCATGGCCGATTCCACCTGTTGGAGCATGTTACGTTGCTTCAAATCTTGAGCATTCGGGCTTTGATGTTCAAGTACTGGATATACTGTTTTCTGATAATCCCTCTTTCGAGATTAGAGAAAAGATTCGTCAATTCATGCCTGATCTCGTAGGAGTATCGATCAGAAATATTGACAATGTGGACCGGCAGTCCCCCTGTTTTTACCTGACAGATGTTAAAGAAGATGTGATCGACCCCATAAGAAGAATGACATCTGCCCCGCTTGTGATTGGGGGTGCCGCTGTGAGTATCATGCCGGAGAGGATCATGAATTTCCTTGCTGCGGATTATGCAGTATGCGGTGAGGGAGAGGAAACTCTGCCGCAGTTAGCCCGGTACCTGGAGTTGAATTCCGACGTGTCATCGATAGCCGGTCTTTTCTATCGAAATGAAGGCAGAGTAACGGGTAATCCTGTTAAAAGGATTGAAGACCTGGATGGGCTGATACTGCCGCGGATTTACAGGTGGATTGACTGGAAAAAATATCACCTCAACTACTCCCCTTATCCTGTTCAGAGCAAGCGTGGCTGCGAGCAGAAATGCAGCTATTGCGTTTACAACAGAATAGAAGGAAATCGCTATAGATTGAGAGACCCCGAAAGAATAGTTGATGAAATTGAGGATATTGTTAAGAATTGCAAATCACAGGTAATTGAATTTACGGATTCAACATTCAACCTTCCCCTTGAGCACGCATTGGATATATGCAGAGAGATCATCAGAAGGAGAATCAAAGTAGCCTTCAATACGATGGGTATTAATCCTGGTTCCGTGACTGAAGAGCTTGTTGCATTGATGAAGGAAGCTAATTTCATTGAAGTTTCATGCACTCCCGAATCCGGCTCCGAGAGAATGCTGAAGGCTTTAGGGAAGAATTTCGCACTGGCACATGTTGAACGTGCTGCCAAATTTCTCAGTAAAGCCGGCATGCCTGTTGTCTGGTACTTCCTTTTTGGAGGACCGGGAGAGGATGAGAGCACAATAAGGGAAACCTTCGAGTTTATCGAACAGAATATCGTAAAACAAGATCTGGTTTTCATAACAACCGGCATAAGGATACTTCCGGGTTCGCCAGTTTACACCTATTCACAGGAAATCGGCCAGCTCCCCGGTGGTACGGATATATTGAGACCCGTCTGGTTCCAACCGGAAGGGATCACCATGGAAACTATGTTGTACATGATCAACAGGGAAGTCATAACTCATAGTAACTATATTAACCTTCAGGACAATACGGATGAATCTGCATTGGCAATGATTCTCAAAAGGGTATATTCATTTCTGGGACTGCAGAAACCAATATGGAGTAATGTCATGCGAAGGGATATTATTTACAGACTAACTGGTTACAACAGGTATAGACTTTGGAAACTGGAAAAAGAGTATAGAGACTGTTCATCGTTAGGACAATAAAATGGTACATATAGGTAAAAGTCAGAATACTGAATCAGAGAAGGCTGGCCGCGAAGCTGCCGGCGAGGCAAAGAACCAGATAACCGATAATGATTCAATATCCTGGGTGCTGGCATTCTGTGGTGGTCGATATGAACCGGAAAAAGTTCTGAAGGGAATAAGGTCTGAGCTCGGCAATATTGATATCTACGGTGGTTCTTCGGCTGGAATAATAACGAACAGCTCACTGGGATACACCGGTTATGAATGCGGCCTAGCGATATTTACCGCTCCATTCCCTGTACCGGAAGCGGTAATGATCGACAATATGGAGGCAGGCGAGTATGAGGCCGGCAGAAATCTTGGGCATGAACTTGCGAAAGTAACTGTTGAAGGTAACACCGTACTCGTTTTTTACGATAATGTCAGATCATCTCCGCCACCTGTCCTGTATACCGGTAGCCAGTTAGTAGATGGCATATATGACGGACTTGCCGGGAAGAACCTTCATATTATCGGTGCAGGTATGGTTGGCGATTTTACATTCTCACCGAGTTTCCTCTTCAATGGCAGCAGGACAACGAAGCATTCTGCAATTGCAATCGTTCTTCCCGATACCTTAACTTCTCATACTGCTATTATGCACGGGTGTACCCCGGTTAGTTCATTTCTGGAGATTACAAAGATAAACGGTCCCGTACTCTACGAACTCGATGGTCGACCGGCGACAGATGTCTTCAGTGAGATGCTTGGCACAGAACCTGCAGATCTCAGCAATTCAAAAATCCCATTTCTGGTCGCCCTCGGCAGGAAGTACGGTGATCTATACGCCAAATTTGATGAACGGTCCTATGTAACCCGTCTCGTTATAAATGCAAATCCCGAGGAAGGATCTGTTACACTCTTTGAAGCGGATTTTCAGCTGGGAACGAAGGTCCAGATAATGTCCCGGGATAATCGGATGATGGTGGAATCGGTAGAGAAAAGAACTGCTGAACTGCTCGAAACTATTGAAGGAAAACCGGAATTCGCTCTGTATATTGACTGTGCCGGAAGAGCTTCCGGTTTCAGCGGTTCTGAAGTTGAGGAAGCTGGTATAGTCAGGAAGCTGATTGGAAGCAGCATGCCTTTATTGGGCTTTTATTCAGGGGTCGAAATAGCCCCGCTGATGGGTCACAGCCGTCCGCTGGACTGGACGGGTGTACTTACAGTATTCTCAAGTGGATAAGACCATGGCTGATACTCAGGCTGAAAGAGATTTTTATCGTCATCAATGTGACGAAATGGGAAAACTGATCCTGCGCTTACAGCAGGAATTGACACAAGTTCACAATGATGCAAGGCGTTCACACGCAACTACTGCACTCATATTGAAGACATACGAATTGATTAATCATAATGTCTCTATTGAGGATATCGGAAAACGTTTCCTTCAGGTAATTCTTGGCACAATGTGGGCTGATCGAGCCATGGTTCTTACATATGATAAGGATACCTGCAGTTTCACATCGCAACATCATCTAGGCCTGGAGCCCAATTCCACGCCGGTGCTGACAATCGAAAACGCAGTACCTGAGTTCCTGTTTGTAAACTCTAATACAGAATCAACTCCTTTGACAGCAGCTTTCCGGGAAGCAATTGAATCACAGCACTTCATTTGGCTTTTCAACCGGTACGAGGGAATTGCTCTGCTAATAGGCAATGAGATGGAGGATCGAATATTCAGATTTCCCTTTGAGGATAAGGATCGTGATGTTGTTGAAAGCTCCCTTAGTGTTTTTATTGATATTGTCAGGCGAAAAGAAGCCGAGAAAGCACTACTGAAGTCAGAGAGAAGGTATCGTAATCTTGTTCAATCTTCACCCGAATCCATTCTAGTCTGCTGCGACGGTCGAATTGCCTTTGCTAATAATTCAGGGTTGAAACTACTTGGCGCTGATAGCCTGGAAGAAGTTATCGGTCGTCCGTCGATGGAGTTTATTCATCCTGAAGATCAGGCAAGAATCAGGGAAATGATCAGGGATACCCTTGACAAGCATCATGAAACTGCCCTTCTGGAAGCCAGGTTCCAGAGAATCGATAACTCCAGTATCGATACAGAAATTGTCGCAATCCCGTTCGTTTACCAGGATAGACCTGCTGTTCAGATAGTTGCAATCGATATTTCCGAACGAAAGAAGATGGAGAAGGAACTGATAAAAGTTCAGAAAATTGAATCACTTGGCATCCTTGCCGGTGGAATAGCTCATGATTTCAATAACATTCTTACAGGCATTCTGGGTAACATCGAGCTGGCCATCGCCTATTCCAATCAGGACAGTGAAGAATTCGAATTTCTTGATAACGCCCATAATGCATCGAACAGGGCTAAAGAACTGACGCAGAAACTCCTGACTTTCTCGAAGGGTGGAGTTCCGCTGACTAAATCTACAAGGCTGTCTGAAATTATAGCCGATTCCGTTAATTTCGTTCTCAGCGGTTCAAGTATCGTGTGTGACTACCTGCTGCCTGCTGATCTTTGGCCTGTCGACATCGATGTGGTACAGTTCAGACAGGTAATCGAGAATCTTACAATAAACGCGAATCAGGCAATGCCGAATGGGGGTGTTTTCTCGATAGAGGCAGAGAACGTTGATGAACAGGGCATTAAGTCGCTTCCTCTCAGTAAGAAGAGGTATGTGAAGCTTATAATTACAGACCAGGGAGTAGGAATATCCAGAAAAGACCTCCAGAACATATTCGACCCGTATTTCACAACAAAAGACGGGGGGAGCGGTTTAGGCCTGGCCACCACGTTTTCGATAATCAAGAAGCATGAAGGTTTGATTACTGTAGAGTCTGAAATTGGCAAAGGCACGAAGTTCATTATTTACATTCCCGCTTCCGAAACAGAACCTTCTAAGGAAAAGGAAATTGACGAAGAACCCGAAACAGGCCAGGGAAGAATTCTGATCATGGATGATGACGAGGCTGTAAGAATGGTTACCGTCCATATGCTGGCCAGGCTTGGATTCAGTACGGTCACCGCAAATGATGGAGGTTCAGCCATCGCGCTCTATAAGACCGCGATGGAATCGGGAGAACCCTTTGATGGTGTCATTATTGATCTGACAATACGCGGAGGTATGGGAGGACAGGAAACTGTACGCAAACTGCTTGAAATAGATCCTGCTGTAAAGGCGTTGGTTTCAAGCGGATACTCCAATAATCCAGTAATGTCCAATTATCGTGATTACGGTTTCTGCGGGATTATAAAGAAACCGTTCAATATCCATGAACTGAGCGAGTGCATGCTGAGTATCGTATGCGATTGAAACCCGGTTCTGAGTAATTCTTGGCCTCGATGTTCCCGTTACTATTACTGCAGTCTGGCTGCAACCGATTAGACTTTATTCTCGGGCAAGATGAAAGGTGTAAGATGCAGAACGTCAATATCAGCAGAAACCTCTCAATAGTTCTTTCACTGATTTCCTCCTTTGCCACGGCTGATGCCATTGGTCCGCCTGATATCCATACACAGACCCTTTACGACTACGCGTATGACTCAATTGATTCCAATGATGAGAGTAAGCTGCGGGTAGACAGTTACCTTGATTCACTGGAGAGTGAACTGGAATGCCTCGCAATAGAAGTGCAGAACTCGCTTGTCAACATTGAGGGAATGCCTGAAGTTTTCAGGGAGAGTCATGAGACCTTCCTGCAATCCGTCGATCTCTGGGCATCCTTCGCAGAAGAAGTTCAGTGGTACGATCTTGCATCCGGGGAGCCATACTTCGGCAGTGGTATGGGGTACACCTTCATGCATATCTCCGCGTCACTGATATGGGAGAAGATACTCGAGTACAGGCAGGTCCTGGAGTCAGTTCACGAGTACGGAGCGTGTGAATTTCGTTATTACCAGGACAGCAGGGGCATAGGGGGTTCGTAACGCTGTTCTTTTCAGGTTACTGTTTTTCCGGGAGCATGGATCTCATGTTGACTGTGGAAGGGATAACAGGATAGTCAATAACAACCCTGTACGTCCTGAACTTTGAAGGGTCCCACTGCAGTTTGTTGAATACATCGTCAATCATGTCGGTGTACCACTGAATGTATGGTGTATATGTAGCCTTTATCCCCATTCCGAGTCTATGAATGGAAATATTCATGGGGAGAGAGCTGTGGGGATTTCGGAATTCCGCCGGCATTGACCAGTCGTATCCTGTAAACTCACCGAATATGAACAGCTCAGGATCAAGAGGGCCAAGGAGGTCTACATGGACTATCTGGTCAAATACAAGCCTTTCCACGGGCGTTCTCGCTCTGACAATAACCTCCCTGTATCTGTCTTCTCTGGTTCTGTAGCTTTTAAAGACATTCCTGGAAATCTGAGCAGTAATGCATGTTATTGACTCAGTATTGCCGATGGGAGCTTCCTCAAGTTCATGCACAGTGCGCCCTTCGCGTTTACGGGAACTGATGACATTTGGAAGTGGTTTCGAGCAGAAGCTGTAGTAAAAAGGAACACCCATAGGGTTGTTCTGATCAGGTTTTCTTTCCTCAATTGGTTCGACCTTTATCAGACTTTTCGGGACATTTTCGTCATCTGTGAAGTAAGCCCATTCAAGCAGCCAGGGGACATGCGGTCTGTTCCTCCTGAAATCGATAAAGCCTCTGATACTTGCTATATCATGGTACTCTCCATCAGCCGAGGGGGAGAAAATCCATGTGCACAGCTGTGTGCCTGCCTGCGCCCCGAGAAGGTGGCTGTAAGCGGTAAAGGCTGCCTTCTGCTGAGACAGATATGCCTTGGAACGGCCCTTGTCAGAACAGGAGAGCAGCATCAGGTCGAATTCTTTCCTGCTGTCCGCATGCTTTTCCACCAGCAGGTCGAATTGCTCGCAGGCTTCCTTTGCTTTTTGAAGTAGTTTTTTGGGTGTTCCCTGTTTTCTGCAGCTTTTCATGAAACTCGTACATGCAGCCTTTCCCGGTACGAACTGAGCCGCAATGAAAGGATCAACCTCACAGGCGACGTTGTAGATTTTCCAACCGAGTTTTTTATCTATCTTTAGTTTTTTGTAAACATCCTTGGGGTTATCAAGAGATATATCCAGCGAATAAAGAATATCGCCAAGCGCGTTTTTCATGAGGGTTATAACGGGATTTATATCCTCACCGAAGCAGAAATCACTGTTGTTTTTCATTATAAGTTTCCTCCATCAGGATAGAACTTCGAATATGCCTAAAATGAGAAGCATTATCAAGGTGAGGAATATTTCCGGATACTGTATGAAAAACGGTTCTTGACACGTTTCCAGAAACGCGATATCTTTGTTTTCAATTCTTTACCCTATTAACTTGCTGAGGTATTTTGATTTGCTGTTCTTTACTTTTGTGTAAGGGGGGATCATGAAACTGATGCTTTTACTGTTGCTATCCATGGCTGCAGTATTGTCGGCACAACAGATCGTGCGTTCGTTTGACGCACCTGACAGCGGTATATCCGGGCTTGCGTACCATGACAATACGCTGTACGCTGTCGGATCAATATCAAGCACCGTCTATGAACTTGATGAAATGTCAGGTTCGGTAAACAATTCCTGGACAGTCTCTACTTTAGGTACTGAAATTCCAACAGGTATAGGCTACGCCGGAAACCTTCTGTACATAGGTGCAGATGACGGTACCGGTGGTGGCGGTCATGTTTACAAGTACACAACATCCGGGACCTATCAGGGCTCTGCGGATATTCTTTGTTGAAGCAGCCCTCTCTGGTCGGTGACCGGAGTTGGCGGAAACGGTTCAAACGCTTACTTTGCTGGTAATAAAACCAGTACATCGGGTCCGGAAATGATAGCTAGATGCTATCCATTGCCTCTTGCCGATGCCACCATATCCTTCGCGACTTATATCAACCAGATCAACAGTGTTAACATTTACGATATCGCATACGATGGTGACGCAAATGGTGACGCTGAAATATGGGCGGCGACCGATGCAACCGATTCACCGGTGAAGTGCTACGCTTCTACCGGATATGCCACTATGGCATTTTCAAGCAGTCTTATTTCGGCTGCCAGAGGTATCGCATTTTACAGTGAAGGTGCTCTGGATTACGTATGGGTAAGTAATCCCGATGATGGTAAGATTTACCTGGTTAGTTTTACTCCTACAGGAATTGAAGGCGGATCGCACACTTCGCCCAACGAAATTATGCTTTCAACCAGTATGAATCCGTTCCATGAGTCGGTAACAATATCTGCAACTGGTATTTCAGAAAACGCGATTGTTGAGATTTACGATGTTACCGGAAGATCCATACTGCGAAGCCCCTTCAATGGAACCTTCAATTGGAGCGGTAACGGTTCAGACGGAGTATGCCTTCCCGGAGGATATTACTGTATAAGGGTGCTTGATTCCGATGGCAATGCGGCAACATTGAGTATAGTTAAGCTCTGAGATTAACCCTTTTCCTCGGAGCTTTAGCCCCGGATTCCCAGCAATCCGGGGCACCCCGATGCTGTCTAAGTGTTTTGAGAAATTTGAATAATGCATGATGCACTGTACAAAAACATAGTAATCTACTATGTATATATTGAAAGGAGATAATATGAAAATCTTAGTACTTCTTCTAATGGTTTTCGCAGCGTTGTCCTTCTCCGCAGAGAGGGTTGTTCTCTGGGAGTACTTCACCCAGACTGGTTGAGGCACATGTGCAAGCAACTGGTCAGCTGCTAAGACTGCTCTAAATCCATTCGTAGCTTCAGGGGACGTTGCGCCCCTGTACTTGTTCTACAACGGCCCCGCGTCAAATTCATTCTGCTCAGGAAGATTCAGTTTTTATGGGGTAGGCAGTACTCCAACGGTAAAAATTGATGGTTTGGCTGCAAGTGCCACTCCGTCATCGTACGCCACTGCGTTCAACAACAGGCTTGCGATACCAGCTTATATCGATTTCGACATCGAGTACGTCGGTGATGCATCAGGAGGTACGGCTTTCATCAGTATCACTGCTGAGCAGGAGCCTTCTCAATCCTACGGCATCAAAGTCTGGTCAGTGATCCTTGAGGATCACGAAATAGCTGGCTCGAGCTGGGGTTATTACGACGGGATGGAGATGATGTGGATTCCGGTAGCGTATCCACTGGGTGCCCAGGGACGGGTTCTGAACTTCACAGGACCATATCCACAGACTCTGAGCGTAGCTGGTACCTATACGCTGAATCCAGCTAGCCATCCGTTCAATAACCTGAATGTGGCTACATACGTACAGTATTCATCGGGAACAAGAGAAGTTCTCAATGCAAACTTCATGGACCTTCCAGATACCCCCACGGGTATAGTCAGTGATGAGACCGGATTCGCACCGGCAAATGCACTGCTTACCGTTGGTCCAAATCCGAGCTATGGAAGCCTTTCAATTAACTGTCTGCTTCCTTCTGAGGAAACGGGAACAGTTCAGGTATTTGACATAGCAGGAAGAGTAATTGAGAGTTTTCCCGCCGATGGAACTACAAGTACTTTCATTGAGGAAAGCGGAATCTACTTCGTACAACTTATCACCAGCGGCGGCGAGATGATCAAACGCCAGCTGACAGTAATCCGCTAACGGTCCTTTATCGGTATGGGGCGGCCGTCCGGCCGCCCCATTTTAATAGGGACGGAGGCTTTTTATTGTTGAACCGCAAATAAATGGTGCTAGAAATAATCGAATCTGTTTCCCTGGCTGTTCCTCAAGATTGAATACTTACCTTAATCCCGAAATGCTTATCCAGGTAAAATGAAAGCCGTTCCCTTGCGTCATCGGAGCACTTGCCGCAGGAAGTACCCACCTTTGTCATCTCCTGAAGCTGATAGTAATTGCGAGCTCCCTCAAGTACTGCATGTTCTATCTCTTCCTCGGAGATATTGAGACACTCGCATACTATCCTCGATTCGGTATTGTGAACCTTATCTTCCATACCATGTCCGCGGTAGTAGTTATTTATTGCTTCCTGCAGAGCTTTATCACCAAGCACAGAGCAGTGAACCTTGTTATCCGGAAGCCCGCCCAGTTCGTTCATTATATCCACGTTTGAGATATTGAACACATCTTCGAGGGTCATACCTTTTATCATTTCAGATAGAACCGATGTGCTCGCTATGGCGCTTGCGCATCCGAAGGTTTTCCATCTGCAGTCGGTGATTGTTAGAGAATCAGGATTTATCTTCAAATAGAAGATCATCTCATCACCGCACTTTATATTGCCGGTCTTACCCTCGGCATCGTATTCAAAATCCTCATCGTCGAACATTATGTTCCTGGGATTCATGAAGTGATCTTTGACCTTATCGGTGTAAAGCCAGGAGCTCATCGCTCACCTCCATAAACGGTCGACATTCTGCGCAGCTTATTTACAATTCCAGGGAGAATGTCCAGGACGTAATCAATCTCTTCGCGGGTTGTTGATCTTCCCATACTTATTCGCAGGGAGCCGTGTGTGAATTCAACAGGAAGATGCATCTCAAGGAGGACATGCGATGGGTCGAGGGATCCTGATGCGCATGCAGAACCGGTTGAAACTTCCACTCCTTCATAATCAAGGTAAAGGAGAAGCGCCTCCCCCTCAACCCCTTCAAAGGAAACATTGAGAGTGGAATGAAGGCAGCACGCAGGATCACTGTTGAAATGGATGTTCTCGATCCGGCTATCTATACCCTCCCTCAGTATTCTGTTTAGTACACCAAGACGTTCGGACTCGGCTTCCATCTCGATGGCACGGAGTTCAACCGCCCTTCCAAGGCCTACAATACCGAGTGTGTTCTCGGTACCTGCCCGCCGCCCCATCTCCTGGTGGCCGCCCCTTATCAGTGGACAGAAGGGAGTCCCCTTCTTTACGTACAGAGCTCCTACACCCTTAGGGCCATATATTTTATGTGCTGAGATCGTTAGGAAATCAACATCAAGCTTCTTGACATCCACGGGCAGTTTACCAACCGCCTGCACAGCATCGGTATGGAACATGGCCCCTGATTTATGGGCTATTTCCAGGGCTCGTTCAACATCCTGAATCGATCCTGTTTCGTTATTCACCATCATAATTGACACAAGCGATGTACTCTCGGTTACCGCCTGTTCAAGGTCATCCATTCTTACAATACCCCTCTTGTCTACACCTATGCGCTTTACCCGGGTTCCTCTATTCTCAAGACACTTTGATGTCTCAAGGATGCAGGGGTGCTCTATGGTCGATATTACGAGGTCGCTTTCAGCCGGCGCATGCAGACTGCAACGGGCTCCGCTGCAGCTTACAAGTGAAAGCACAGTATTGTTTGCCTCCGAACCGCTTCCAACGAACATGATCTCTTCCGGATCAGCGTTAATAAGCTCGGCGACCTTCTCTCTGGCCGTCTCTATAAGAATCCTGGCAATTCTTCCATCCTCATGAAGACTGGACGGGTTCCCAAAGATGTCGATTGAATCGATAATTGCTTTCTTTACCTCAGGATGGATAGGTGTTGTAGCGTTGTGATCTAAGTATATCCTTTGCATTGTAACTCCCTGTATTGAAAACCGGATTCCGGTAATATGCTGTTTCTATATCTACATTATGTTCCAGCTTCATCCGAAATGCAACCGTATTATGAGAGGATCAGAAGATTTGACGAGCATCGGACTTTACCTGAAGATAAGCAGATATTAAATTCATTCAGATTGTATTCTATTATGAAAGGGGTCTGATATGAAAATCACGCTTGTACTTGTATTGATTACAGGCGCATGCCTTGCGCTCGATCCGGATGCTGGACCTTTATCACAAAGAACCTGTGATCCCGTTGAACCGGAAACCGATGACTGGATTATAAGTATTACAAGTATGAATGATGTCAGTTTGGCCTGGGGCACCGAATTAAGGGGCTGCGACTTTTTTGAGGGAGAGCTGTTCGTGACTGATTACACCCTGGATTCCATCTTCGCTGTGAATCCGAATACAGGCGGTAAAACATTCGGTATGCCATGTCCACCTGAAATCCCGCAGGTGCTAGGTATCTGCTGTTACTCGATTCCCGCAGAAAGCTTCATCTATATAAACGACTGGGACACTGACACTGAAATCTACGTATACAGCACTGTGTCAGGCTGGTCATATGCATTTAACAATCCCGCTGCTGAACCAAGGGGAATGGATTTTGACCCGTCCCTCAATATCTGGGAGATCGATGCCGCCAGTCATGATCTGTACGTACTCGATATCGGCGGAGCAGTGTCCGAGAGCTGGACGCTTTCAGAGCTCCCATCAGGTTACGCCTGCGGCTGCAGTGTTTTTCCATTTGGATCGGATCTCGGTGTAATCATCGGAGGCTATGAATACCCCGACTTCTACTTCTACTCCTTCGATGGCAGTACGCTTGAATACCTGGGCGCGGCTCCAGTTCCACAGGCAGCCAGCAGCAGCTACGGTATTTCATGGAGTGATCTTACCCAGAGTTTCTACTGGATATACAAAGATGCGGGTCTGAGTTTCCGCCTCTGCGAATTCACGGTAGAGTTCGAGGTAACCCTTGATCAGACTACCTGGGGCGCTGTAAAAGCCGGATTCTAGATCAAGTTGACTTCATTGGTGAGGGGACACTTTGAACAGTGTCCCCTCGTTCATGATAATCCTCGAATGCGGACTTCGCAAATCCTGAAATAACAAGAACATCAGTTGGGGATATCTCAGAAATGTGTATGAATTTTTGACAACATTCGAAATGGATATATACTTATATGTATCAATTTTAAGGAAAGGCGGCTTTGTAATGAAGTGTTTACCTTATACGATATCGATTGCTGCAATCTTCTTTATTTCGCAATCATCTGCGCTGGATGATACGGCAACACTGGGAGAATTGTCTTCAGATCTCTTTGAATCCTATGAGAGTCAACCGGGATTTCTTGTTCAGGATGCGGCATCACTCTACATGGATGGTGATTATGAAAAAGCTGCCGAGTACTATATTCTTGCCCTTGGGGCGGACCTGGATGACAATCCTATAACCCTTTTCAACCTTGCATGCTGCTACGGACTGCTTGATGAGCCCGAACTTGCCGGGAAAGCCCTGCTGGAATCTGCCCTTGCGGGGTTCGACAGACCCGAGCTGATAGAGACTGACACTGATTTTTCATCTGTGCTGGATAATGATGTATTCAATGAATATGTGATTGAGGCCATGATTGTCATTGAAGAAGCCAGGGAGCGCAGGAGCATTGCAGTACTCGGTGGAAGGCTGTATCTGGAATTTCCTTCAATGCAGACGGTAAGAATGCATGTGCCCGATAACTATGATCCGAATGAACAGTACGACCTCATCCTGGCTCTTCACGGCTACGGAGGAGACGTTGCAGAGTTCTCCTCAAGAAGGACAGCATTCGATGAGGGTAATTTCATCTTTGCCTCCCTGCAGGCACCCTATGCTTTCGAACAGAACGGAAGGACGGTATTCAGCTGGACAGTTCATGGTTCGGGTGAGTGGGATGGGGAGGATATGCCTCCAGAACAGCAGCAGGAGATGTTCAGCAGTTCGATTGAATTGTCATCGGACATGATCCTGGCATGCCTGGATATGATTAAGAGTCAGTACAGGATTGGCAGCATTTACCTGCTCGGATTCAGCCAGGGCGGCATCATGGCATATTGGACAGGTTTGCAGAATCCGTCGCTCTTTTCCGGTATTGCCACTTACAGCGGAGTTATCGATGAAGAACTCTTCACTCAGGGAATCATTGAATCCGCAACAGTCCTTCCAATATTCATCGGAAGAGGCACGCAGGAAGATGACAGGGCGATTAATGCGAAGGATCTTCTTACTGATGCCGGATACGATGTCACATTCTTCGAATACGATGGCGGACATTTTTTTCCAGATGAGGGTCTTCGGGCTGTTGAGGGTTGGATACGGGAGATTCAATGAGCGATTTTATTGAAGCATGGCAACATAAATTATACGGCAGCCTCAGAGCATACTGCGGTAAGGATGTTGCGGAAAGGATAATGAAGGGATACGAAAACATCACCGGTGAAACCGATACTGAGGAAGCAATCATGTGGACTGCCGAAACTATCCGGAAAATAGAAGATGAATGTACTCCGGAAATGCTCCATGGTATTATGACAGCATGTTCCTGCCCTTACCCCAGAACCAGACTGCAGAAACTTAGAAAGATATACGTTGAGACCGGAGATATTGACATAGTGATTGAAGCACTTCAGCAGCAGCTGGTGGATTCACTGAGAAACGGGATGCTCTTCGAGGATATCATCGTCGACCGTATTGTAGAATTGCGATGGGGAGTTGCCGGGGTAAGGGATGGCAACCGAATAACAATCACAAAGATACCCAAGAGCGGCAATCTCAGAGAGTACATGAACGAAAGCGATCCGCAGAAGAAAAGGGAACTCTACTGCCACTGCCCGAGGGTAAGACAGGCGGTGCAGCTGGGAATTGAACTGCCCTCCAGCCATTGCCTCTGCGGGGCGGGTTATTATCTGCAGATATGGGAGACAATTCTTGAGCGGAAAGTCAGGGTAGAGGTTCTGGAATCTGTCTGTGCAGGTGGTGATAGATGTTCGTTTGCCGTTTATCTTCCCGATAGCTGTGTCAGTCCAGCCCGAGCAGACCTCTCCTGAGTCCTCCGTTAGGCGGGTCATCCCCCAGCCATATTGAGAAGAATACAGCTGCGAAATCACTTCCTTCAATAGTGCCCATGGGAGTACCTTTCAGCGAAACCTCGAGACCGGTGCCGGGAATGTAGGTGAACATCATCTGCTCACCATCCTTCATCTCAGACATCCATGAATTCAGAGATACGATCCTACTCTCGTAGACGCTTACATTGTCTCCGCCGTTCTTCATGAATCCCTCCGCCCAGGCTCCTGCTATATCTCCGCCGCTGACATTCCGGACAAAATGCAGGATGAGGCGTTTTGTCTGATCCGACTCACAGATGGCATACCCATCGCTTCCGGTGTGCTCCAGATAAAGCGCTGCAACGTAAACGTCCACATTAAAAATAGTAGCTTCCCGTTTTCCAAGGCCATTCAGAATCAGATCAACTCCGTTCACTGTTATCGCATCCGGAAACTCAATATCGTTCATTTCCATCGCAAATGACGACATGGCGGTCAACAGCATCAAAGATAGCAGAGTAATTATCATTCTAAGTTTCATGAATCCTCCTTGAATGAAGAGCTTTCAGAGATAATTATTTAATTTCGGCAAACAGCTCATTGATGGCGCTTAGAAGCTGTGCCATTGAATATGGTTTGGATAGGAACCTGGACCTTTCGGGGCGTTTGCTTGTGTCTTCCTGGTTCTGTACTTCTTTGCTTCCGCTGCAGAAAATCAGCGGTATATCCGGTCGTATCTCGCGAATTCTGTCGGCTGCTTCGTAACCGCCGAGGACCGGCATTATCACATCAAGTATGACAAGATCAACACTGTCTGGTGAATCGTTTAGCAGAATGACAGCATCTTCTCCGTTCACTGCTGTGATAACTTCATGACCCGCATCTGATAGAACATCACTGACCAGATTTCTTACACTCTCATCGTCCTCTGTGATAACAATGGTTCTGGACGTTTCCAGAGTAATTTCGTGTTCTGGAAGCAGTTCCTCGATTATAGCTTCCTTTTTAACAAGAGGGAGATAAATCTGGAATATTGAACCATTCTCCGGTTTGCTTTTAGCAGTGATTATCCCATCATGCTGCGATACAATTCCATAAACAGTCGATAATCCCAGCCCTGTACCAGCCGTGATTCCCTTTGTGCTGAAAAAAGGCTCAAATATTCTGCTTAGTGTTCCTTTGTCCATGCCGCAGCCAGTATCCGATATGGATAACATTGCGTAATAGCCCTGATCATTTGAGGAATTGGCTTTACAGAATTCGCGGTCAAGAAAAGCCCGCTTGGTCTTTACCAGGATCTTACCACCATCAGGCATTGCATCTCTGGCATTCAGAAAAATGTTCAGAAGTATCTGTCCAATCATTTCCTGGTCACCGTTGATGTAGATTGTTTCGCTGGATGCCAGGAATTCAAGCTCGATATCCTCACCTATGACCCTTTGCAGTAAAGATATGTGTTCGGTTATGATTTCGTTCAGATCCAGCACTCTGGTTACGACCTGCTGGTTGCGGCTGAACGTGAGAAGCTGGCTGACAAGAGAGTTTGCCCTCTCTCCTGCCTGTTCCACCTGCTGCAGCATTTCCTTAACAGGGTTACCTTCTTCAAGTGATGTCTGAGCTAATTCCGTGTAACCGTTGATAACCTGTAGAATATTGTTGAAATCATGTGCGACGCCTCCAGCCAGCTGTCCTACGGCCTCCATCTTCTGAGCATTACGCAATTGCCCCTCAAGAGCATGTCTGTTGGAAAGATCCCTCAGAATAGCCAAATGAGCCTGCTCACCTTCAAACTGTATTGTCGAGACACTGATCTCTGCCGGAATGATATCGCCATCCTTCCTCAGGATCTCGATATCGTACAATGAGGGAGAGTTTTTCCCTGCTATTCTGTCATTCATATATTCCAGCATCACCGGTTTGAAATCAGTTGATATGAAATCCAGAATGTTCGATCCGTAGAACTCCTCTTCCAAATAGCCGGTTACCCTCTTGGCTGTGTCATTGACGAAGATGATTATTCCATCTTTGTAAACTATTATTGAATCATTGCTGTTCTCAATGACGGATCTGTACAGGTCCTTGTTCCTTTCAATTGCATCAGTGCTTTCAGCGGATTCATCGATCAAATGACCTGAAACCAGAATACACATGACTATTCCGTCTTCGTCCTTAACAACCCTGTTGCACAAGGAAACCCGTTTCTCTATTTCCCCGCTGCAGAGCACCAGATAGTCCTGATTGAAAACGGGTGTCTCGGGGTTGTTCAGACCGGATCGGAATTTATCGAAAGCATGTTCTCTGGATTCGTCGGAAATAAAATCCTCAAACCAGTTCTTGCTGGTTATTTCCTCGGTAGGACTGCCAAGAATTTCGCTGCCGCGGCTGTTTACAAGGATAATTGTACCCGTGCGGCTGATGAACAGAGTAAGTTCATCTGAATCCAGCAGAACGTTGTCAATGGACATGTATGAAAGTACTGAACCGGAATCATTCATAAGCAATATCCCATTTGGCTTAAATGTTTATGCCTGCATTATTATCTTACATTCAACTGCAAATAGCAATACATACACCATCATTACATGACCATTCCGCTAAAAATACGGCGCAATCTGAATTAATATGTTATTGCCCAAGTACATTATAAGCAATATAATTACCTTGGAGCTATTTATCACATCTGATACCGATCTCACATCAATTGAACCTTATCTGGAAGGAAACAGTATGAACAGAGTATTTTGCATTCTCTTTGCTGCCGCTGCGCTTGCAGCCGGGGGTGAATTTACTGTAACTGTGCCCTTCGATCAGACGGCATTATCACTGTCAGTAGAAGGGATATACACAGCGGTTACCGCTGAGGGTCTTCCCTATATCAGCACCAATGGTGCCCCCTGTCTTCCGATAATGCCGGTTAGAGTTGCAATGCCCACAGGATGTATCGCCACTCGCATAGAAGTAGTTAGTGCTGATTACAGAGCCGTAAGAGGTGGTTACGATGTAATGCCGGCAAATGAACCGGTTCCGCTTTCAGTGGAAAAGGTTTACTGTCAGGCGTTACCTGATGAAGATATCTACAGCAGGAGCAGCTATTTTCCAGTGACCATGGCTGCATTGCACAGTTCGAGTGTTTACTGGGGAATACCGGTAGCTTATCTGAATGTTTTCCCAGTCAGGTGGAATCCTGCAAGCAGGACCCTCCAGGTGCTTTCCGAGATGACAATTCTTGTTCAATATGAGATGGATCCTTCTGTCAGGCTCATCACTCGGCGAACCCTTGCCAGCGAAGAGAAGGCAATGAGTATTCTTGATAGACTGGTAGTCAATCCTTCCGGCATCTCGCCCTCGGGAGCTTCTCTGGTTCTGGAGAAAGATCTTGTCTATGGGCAGTATGTAATAATCACTCACCCCGATTTTGAAACACAGGCACAGGAACTGGCAGATTGGAAGACCGCAAAAGGTGTGCCTGCATGCGTATATACTACTGATTGGGTGGAATCACAGTACTCCTGCGCTGACCTTCAGCAGGAGATGCGTGCATTCCTGACAGACTGCCGTGATGAAGGTACCGATTATGTCCTTATTTTCGGTGACGATGATAAAGTAGAATGCAGAGACGCAGAGCTGGTGGGAAGCTCAGGCTATACGGAAATCGCACCTGCTGACCTGTATTTTGTCGACATCAACGATACAGCACCTGGTGCGGATCAATGGGACCGCAATTTCAATGGTATTTATGGTGAGGTTCCATATCCATACCAGTATCCCCAGCCACCCGGTTACGACCTGGTCGATTACCATCCTGATCTCTGGGTGGGAAGAGCGAGCGTCAGTTCAGCCTCTGAAGCCGATATCTTTGTTGATAAGGTATTCATTTACGAGGGGATTCAGACGGTAGATTATTTTGAAACTGCACCGCGGGAACTAAGAGTGGGTTACACAACAGGTATCCTCTGGAGTTCACCCTACATTCCCGGAAGCGCAAGCGCCGAATCCATCTCTGTATTCATTCCCTCAACCGATTGGGAAATCGAACCATGCTTCGAATCTACAGGCAACAACAGCTACCAGATAACAATTGATATGATCGATGCCGGGCCTCATCACGTGTACCATGCGAGCCACGGTTCGGAAACCTCGATGTGGACTTCAGCTTACAGCAATTACACAACTGCACATATAATGGCACAGACCAACATACAAAATGGGAATCTACCCGCCATCTGGCAGTCTATCTCCTGCCTCATCGGGCACCTGGACGGAGTGGAGTGCTGCGGAGATGCCTGGCTTGCTTCACCCAACGGAGGCGGATTCGGATGCTTCAACAGTCGCTTCGGCTGGGGTAATTTCGCTGGCCCCTGCACTGGCCCCAGTGAAATGCTCTGCATAAGGTTCTATCAGGATCACTGGCAGAACGACATTTACAACCTCGGCATAGCACACGGTACCAGTATGGATTACTACGTACCCCCCTGCAGCACTTACATGGACTGGTGTCTGAAGGAGTACAACCTATTCGGAGATCCTGAACTTCCCATGTGGACAGAGGTTGCCGCAGATATGTCTGTTGATCACCCCTCATCTATAAACGGAACCTCCCTGGTCAGTGTCACCGTAACAGATGGGCGGGCCCCGCTGGAGAATGCAAGGGTCTGTATCCAGAAGGGAGACTGGCAGATTGGTGAAGTCTACGAGGTTGCCACAACCAATGCTTCAGGTCAGGCTGATATATATGTGCAACCCACCAGTACAGGAACGATGAATATCACTGTCTGGGGCAGGAATTACTACACCTATCAGGGCACAATTGATGTATTGAGTGTCGGAATAGGAGAATCAGAATCGCCTCTGTTCCCGGACAGGTTCAGTGGAGTGTATCCAAACCCTGCCACCGGATCCACAGTTATAAGTTACAGTATAGGAAGCATATCGAATGTATCTATTGAAGTATTCGATCTAAGTGGCCGCAAAATTGTAACCCTCCTGAACAGTGAGATTCAGAGTGGTGAACACAGTCTTGTCTGGAACCTTACCGATGGTAATGATCGAGCGGTTCCAGCAGGTGTTTATCATATCAGGCTATCCACACCTGATTACACCGCTGCTGAATCGATGATGGTTCTGAGATAAGCTGATACAGCTTGAAGAATTTAAGGGGAGGCTGCATGCCTCCCTTTTTTTCAATCAGCCAGAAGCTTTTCCCTGACCCACTGAAGCTGAGCTATTCCGAAACCGTAATCATCCGCAAGTTCGGGATACTCTTCGATTCCCTCTTCAAAGGCGCTTATTGCTCTTTCGTATTGATCATCATCATCGCCGCACATTTCCATTGCCAGCCCGAGGTAACCGTGCGCGAGGATAAGTTCAAAACCAGCCTCTGGAGTCAGTCCGAGAGGTCGGCCCTGATCAATGGTGTATTGCTGTGCATGATTCAGAGATGAAACAAGATTGTATATTGCTTCCCTTGGTCTGTCGAGGGAAAGCTGATGCATTCCCGCTGCCCAGAATGCAAGAAACAGCGAATACTCTCCTTTGTCCAGTTCGTATCGCCAGATTACACACTGCAGTGCTGCTGATAAGCCCCGCTCATAATGTCTTTCATGTCTTGCAAGAGTGTCTCCGGGCCAGCATTCGGCAAGATCTGCGGAAAGGTTGTAGGACATCACGTTTGCCAGATCCAGCAGCGCTTCAGTGGCAAGAGAGTTCGGCGCATTGTTTGCCTGCCCCATTGCTTCCTGGATACCCGCTTCTGCGACCGATACAATGTCATCCAGGTTCTGCCCTTCCAACACTCTGAAAACCATTACCTCACGGGCAAGCTGGTAAAGCTGAAGTCTCTGGGGGGGATCGAATTCATCGATATACTCTATCAGTGCATCCGGACCGCTACTGGTAATTTTCGTGTAAAGTGAATCGGTAACATCTACGGGAATGATCACATCTCCGTAAACGGATGTAAATGCTAGAAATATCATTACTGTTAAGAATCTCATTTGTACCAACCTTCTTCCAGTCTGAATTATACATTTCTCATAAGGAAGCATGTATTGCCTGCCGAACGCTGACTGTTAACCTGTTTATAGACTGACCAGGGCAACGCCTGCAACTGCAACAAGAGCCCCGGCGATTTCAAGGGTTCTGACTTTCTTGCCAAGCAGGAAGACTTCGGGCAGAATAATGAAAACAGGAACCATAGCCATAATTGTTGATGCTATACCTACTTCAATCAGCTTTACTGCAACAAGTGACAGGGATACTCCCAGAAATGGACCGAAAAAAGAACCAAGCGCAAGAAATTTCATCGCTTTTCTGTCGCGAACAGCCAGTTTTATTCTACCGGTGAGACCTGCGAGAGGTACTATCAGGATGAAAACGGCCAATGCAGCGATGATTCTGATCTGGGTCGCCGCAAAAGCATTGTAATTCCCCATACCGTATTTACTAAGTACAAGCCCGAAGGCTTGAGCAGCAGTACCGCCAAGTGCCAGCAGGATTCCAATAACGGAATGCGCCAGCTTTATCCTTCTACTGCCTTTGATAAGGATGACCATGCATATTCCCGTCACCGTCACCGTAATACCAAGCCAGTGTTTCAGAGAGAGAGTTTCATTAAGTACCATCAGGCCTGTTACCGCGGTAATGGGCGGAACTAGTGCAAAGATCACCATTGAGATTCTACTTCCGATAAGAATGAATGCTCTGAAAAGGCAGAGGTCTCCGATGACGAAACCCACAATGCCGGAAATGCCAAGCCAGAGCCATTCGAAACCGCCAGCGTCAGTTGGAAAGATTCTTCCCCTTGTAATAAGGGAATATGCCGACAGGAAAACCAGTCCTGCGAACAGACGGAGTATATTGACAGGAAGAGAACCTACCCGTTTTGCCGAGGTCTCGAAAGACATGACTGTAACCGTCCAGCACATGGCGGTTGCAAGAGCTGCCAGCTCACCGGCTCCCATTTAGGACCGCTCCCTTCACTCAGAATGAACTTGGAAACGTATTATAAACGATTTGACCTTGCTGTCTGTAAGGCACTGTAAATTCAAGTCTGACTTATCTGAAGAAAGGGGCTCCGCCGGCAGCAAGAGTTCTGAATGTATTGCATTGCTCAATATCGGAAACCTTTACAGATTGATTAGACTCTGAGGTTTATCTCCATTACTGTTCGCCTGGGGGAATGAACTCGTTCCCATTCCAGCGGTACACTTCGAAGTATCTTTCGGTTTCAGTGTAATCCTCGATACCCTCATCCCATTCCTCCGCCGAAGTCAGCACCGTCACTTCATCAGACACACCATTTGAGTCGGATGGAATAATGAAAGTTTGATTGAAATGGTAAATGCCTGCTTCAAACTGTGAATCAGCTTCAGGTCCCTTTATGAAATCACTGGACGTCCAGCCTAAGAGAACATCCCTGTTCAAATATCCGCATGCCTCGTAAATGAAGGAAAGCTCGATCAGGTTCCTCATTCCGGTTAGACCTTCTCTGCTCAGTTCAGTGCCCCTTATGCAATAGCTGTAGGGACCCTCTCCGAAACCATTGCCCGTTGCCGGGAATTCCAGCTCCGCTGCGATGTCTCCAGAGATGACTATCCTGGCGGAAGCAGTGAACCTGTAATCTTCCTGAACGTACCCGGTTATGTTGAACAGAAACAGGGTATCCGTGCCAAGTTCGAGGCTGGACATTGCCAGATACAGTCCAGGCATGTAACCGGAGTATTTGATCTCATTCAATGTACATGCGACATTGTACCAGTACGAACGCATGCCTTCTACTGGAATATCCTCTCCGGTGGATCCCGAGACACGAATATCAGTTCCCATCGGAATGAGGGCCGTGACTGGCGAAGCGAGATCGGGAGCATCGTACATCACTGCATCCTCTGAAAACACTAACGTCCTGTTGTCTGAAAAATCTCCATACCAGTAATCTCCAGAAACACTTGAAGGCTGAATCAGAAGTATTGCCAGTACTGACGTAATTGAGATTACTAGTTTCATATCATCTCCCCGATAAGGATGTTCATAATTAGAAAGAGTGGAGTTTATTCATCAAAGATTTCTCGGAGCAGGTCTGAAAGCTGGCTGATTGAATATGGTTTCATCATGACTCCTGCGAAGCCATACATGGAGAAATCAGACATAACCGGTGCGTTAGAATACCCGCTGGATACGATTGCTGTTACATCCGGATCCAGCTTCTGCAGTTCTTTCATGGTTTCCATTCCGCCCATGCCGTTAGGGATTGTAAGATCCAGAATTACTGCGCCATAGGGTTCTGAAGTACTCAAGGCTGCCTGGTACTTATCAATGGCTTCGCTTCCGTCCACCGCGCTGCCGACTTCGTACCCAAGCCTGCTGAGCATGGTCATGACTGTTTCTCTTACAAGTTTCTGATCATCCATTACAAGTATTTTTCCCCCTGAAAGCTTATCCGGTCCGGGTTCATGAGTATCGGAGGTATCAGAAAGAATTCCGGCTGGAAGATAGATTGTAAATGTGCTGCCTTCATTTACTTCACTCTCAACCTTAATCTGTCCACTGTGTTTTCTGATGACCGAATATGAGGTTGCAAGGCCGAGGCCCGTTCCGTTCTGCTTTGTGGTGAAAAAAGGATCGAATATTCTGTTGAGATGATTTTTTTCAATCCCGTAACCGTCATCTTGTATTGTGATCTTCACGTACTGGCCTTTGGGTATTGCCACAGGATTGTTCGCGGGTATGAGGATATTCTCTGCGCCGATGCTGATACGTCCTCCATCCGGCATGGCCTGCTGTGCATTAATAACAATATTGCTTATGACCTGCCCGATCTGTTCTCCGTCAACGATGATATGTTTAAGATCATCTGCGATGGAGTACTCGGCTGTTACGTTGGAGCCGCTCAACGCAAAATCGGTTGAGTCTCTGATAATCCGGAGAATCGATACTTGTGACTTGACCGGATCGCCTCCCATGGAAAATGTGAGAAGCTGCCTTGGGAGATTGGATGCCTTGCTGGCCGCATGTTCGGAGCTTGTCAGTATTTCGTACAGATCAGTGCCCGGTTCAACCATTGTTCTTGCGAGAGAGATGTTTCCCATGATGGCTGTCAGAAAATTGTTAAAATCGTGGGCGATACCTCCAGCAAGAAGACCCAGAGATTCGAGCTTTTCAATCTTTGTCTGCTCCTCTTCCAGTTTCTTCAGAACTGTGATATCTCTTGCAATTCCAAGGATTGCATCCTCACCGCTGTATGTGAAACTGCGAACGGAAAACTCGATATGCCTGAGCTCACCATCCCCTCTTACAAGCCTGATTGTGAATACGTTTGGAATATCTGAGAAGCCTTCTTTTATTATTCCGTTACCGTTGATCATACCTCTGTCATCCGGATGAAGGAGTTCTGAGAACTTCATACTCAGAAGTTCATCCCGGCTGTACTGCATAAGATCACATAACCGATCATTGACAAATAGAAAACAGCTGCTTCCGTAGATGTAAATACCATCATGACTCTGCTCCACAAGAGTGCGGTACTTCGCTTCGCTCTCCTCCAGCTCGGCCGTCCGTTCTCTTACTATCTCCTCAAGGTGAAAGCGGTGTGTTGCGAGTTCGTCTTCAACCTGTTTACGCCCGGTGATATCCCGAACCGTAGCTTGAAGAAGCGTTTTTCCCTTGAGTTTAATCCTGCTGAGAAGAACAGTTGCCGGGAAATCTTCTCCATTGAGTCGCTTGTGAGTCCATTCAAAGTAATTGGATCCGTTCTCCACAGCTCTCTCGATCATTGCTTTTGCCTTCAGGCCTGATACTTGTCCATCAGGCTGGTACTCAGGTGAAAGAAGCCAGGGCTGTTTCGAAGTGAAATCGGCTTCATTTTTGCACCCGAACATTCTTATAGTGGCGGGATTTCCCGCAGTAAAAGACCAGTCCGGAGGTTCAAGGGTCATGATGGCATCGCGTGATGTTTCATACAGGGATCTGTACTTTTCCTCATCCAACCTCTGTTTTTTTTCAGCCCTCTTCTGTTCCGTAATATCAAAGAAACTAAGGAGCAGGAGTCGATCAGAATTGCTTTTCTGATGAACATCGGTCGCGTTCAGCGACATCGTTCGTTCACCAATGTTGATCAGTTTCAGATTGACCTCGTACCCGTCGAAATCCCTGTGAATTGAAAGCAGCTCTTCAAGAAGGTCTCGAAGTCCTTTCAGATCAAGAAATTTGCTGCCGATATCGTAAACGGAAACATCCTTGATACTTGAGGATTCAATTCTGAACATCTCAGAGAAGCTTTTATTAGCAAATACACATTTTAGGTCGGAATTAAGTATGAGAATCGGCTCTGTGATAGCTGCGACCATACTCTTGAAAAAATCGATGCATTCTTCGGCATTCAATCCTTCAATGGGACAGATACCACACTGTTCATCAGTATTAGTCAACTGTTCTTTTAGGTTTGACAGTTCCTGAAGAAGTTCATCCCTTGATTTATCAGATTGCGCCATACTCAAATACCCCTGTTGATGGAATAATTTTGATGCGACTATCATATACTATCTACACATATACAAAGGCAAGCCCCGATTTCACCATAGATCCCGCGCCCGTAGCATGAATGCTGTTTGTATCGTATTTTATAATCCGGATGTTAAGAGTGGAAGCCACAGAATGATAATAAAACGGGGTGAATTTATTTATGAATAAAATAATATACAGGCCTATAGGAACGATACACACACCATACAATGATATGGCTCCATTTCAGGCAAAGGAAGACGATGCGGAGGGTCCCTTCGTTCTGGAACTCCTCCCGGAATATGAAACAGCACTTAAAGATCTTGAGTGTTTCAGATACGTTATTATTCTTTTCCATATGGACAGGGCTCGCGGGTACAACGGCTCAAATATTGCTCACCCGCCTTCCCTCAATGGCAGAAGTGTCGGCCTGTTTGCCAGCAGATCTCCCAACCGGCCTAATCCAATCGGACTTGATGTCGCGAGGCTTCTTAGAATTGAGGGAAGCAAAGTCTTTACATCCGGACTGAGCGTACTCGATGGAACACCTCTGATAGATATAAAACCGTATACAAAGACGGATTCAAAACCTGATACGGGACATGGATGGAATACGGGGGACTGCTGTCAGATATAGCCGGGATCAATAAGTCGTCTCATCTTTCCCCCAAATGGTATCGTCAACCTATGCAGTAATTATGGTTGACAATAATTATCCTACCGTACATACTCACCTCAATATTGAATATTCTGCACAAGGTTAAATATTGTAATACCACTCTGATATGGAGAGTACACCATGAGCAGCAAGAGTACCAGAATTCTGGAAATCCTCCGAAAAAGCAGGGACTACATTTCAGGTGAGGAGATTTCGGTAGAACTTGGTGTATCCCGCTCAGCTGTATGGAAAAGCATCGGGAAACTGCGCGGCAAAGGTTATATTATCGATGCAGTTTCGAACCGCGGGTACCGGCTCTCTGAGGGTATCGACCTGCCGATAAGTGATGAAATTCATCGGTATCTTGAAACCGAATACTTCGGCAGAGAAATTGTTTACATGGACTCTGTGGATTCAACCAACAATCTGGCTATGACACTTGCTGCCCGGGGGGCTGCTCACGGTACAGTTGTTACCGCAGATCAGCAGACAAATGGCAGGGGCAGAATGGGAAGAAAATGGATCTCACCCTCCGGCAGCAATCTCTATCTCTCCATCATTCTCAGGCCCGAGGTTTCTCCGGCTGAGGCATCGCAGATCCCGGTTCTGTCAGTTATTGCATCTATCAGAGCTCTTGAGCGTATGGTGCCAGACCTGCCCATCGGGATCAAGTGGCCCAACGATATCTACTGCCGCGGCAGAAAGATCAGCGGTACTCTGTGCGAAATGAAGGCTGAAATTGACAGGGTGAATCACGTTGTCGTGGGTACCGGAATCGATGTTAACATGAAGCCCTCCGATAGTATCCGGGATATTGCAACTTCACTGTTTATGGAGACCGGCATCGAACACTCAAGGGTGAGACTTGCGGCGTTTCTCCTTGAAGAGTTCGAAAATGTATACAACAGGTGGTTGATTGAAGGAAATCTGGAATTCATAATCGATGAGTGGGACAGGCATTCTCTGCTGAAGGATAAGCAGGTCGACGTAAGAACAGTAAACAGGATTGTCAGCGGAAAAGTCATGGGGATTTCGCAAAATGGAGCTTTGAAGCTTGAACTTTCCGATGGTTCAGAGCGTTTAGTGTACGCGGGGGATGCCACTCTGCATGGAGCTTCTCCGGTCAGCTGAACTGGATGATGAGTATATGCAGGTAGTCACCCCCCTCGGAGCTCTGGAGATCCTTCTTACCCCCGAGGACCGGATTCAACCTTTACTCTCTTTCAGTGAGGGCATGAGAGCAGCCAGAGGATTTTCCGGCGCGATTTCACTCTGCTGTATAATAAATGCAAAATCGGGAGACTGTACCGAAGACTGCTCCTTCTGCGCCCAGTCATCCGCTAGTTCAGCCTCTCACAGATCCTACCCGATGATGAGTGGTTCCCGGATACTAACCGAACGGAAAAAAGCCGTCGAGTGCGGCGCGGGGCATTTTTCAATTGTGACCAGCGGCGGTTCCCCAACCGATATGGAACTGACCAATATCTGCGAAACAATATCGAGGGGGGAAGATGAAAAACCCCTTTGGTGTGCTTCCCTTGGGATTCTTTCCCTGCGGCAGCAAATGATGCTGAAGGATGCCGGCCTTCGTCGGTATCACCATAACCTCGAAACGGAAAGAACGTTCTTCCCCGAGATCTGTACAACTCATACATGGCAGGACAGGGCCGACACTGTCCGTATGGCTAAAGTTGCCGGGCTGGAGGTCTGTTCAGGAGGGATTATAGGCCTTGGTGAGAGCCTCGGGCAGAGGGTTGCTATGGCTTTCCAGCTCCGGGACCTTGAGGTTGATTCGATTGCGCTGAATTTCCTGATTCCGCTGGAGGGTACAGGAATCACTCCCGGCAGAGAACACATATCACCGGTGGATATGCTGAAAACAGTTATCATGTTCGGAATGGTCTGCCCTGATTCTGAACTGCGCCTCTGTGCAGGCAGGGGAATGCTTGGTAAATATGAGATAGAGATGTTCAGAGCCGGAGTTACGGGGATAATGAACGGTGATCTTCTCACAACCACCGGATCACGGTTGCAGGATGACCTCGATCTGCTGAAAGCTGCGGGAAGAGTCCTGGCAAAATGAGAACCTATGAACCGGATCTGGCAAGAATCGACGTGGATGGCCTTACAAGGAGGCTTCATGTTAGAAAACCGGATATGCTGGAATTCTCATCCAACGATTATCTGGACCTGGCAGGCCATCCCCTGCTGAAAGAGGCATCCGTGAGGGCGATAGAGCTATACGGCTCGAGTGTCGCTGCATCCAGGCTGATGTCTGGTAATATCAGTCTGCATGAAGAGCTGGAAAAGCGTCTTGCACGGTTAACTGGTATGGAATCAGCCCTGCTTTTCGGAAGCGGGTATCTGGCGAATATTGGGCTTCTAAGCTCGATTACTTCAAGAGATGACCTTGTGTTTTCGGACAGATTGAATCATGCCAGCCTTGTCGATGGAGCGCTGCTGAGCAGAGCCGGTGTACTCCGGTACCGGCATTGCGATACAGATCATCTGGAGTACTTCCTCGCAAACAGAACCAGCAGGGGAGATCGTTTCATAGTAACCGATTCCCTGTTCAGCATGGATGGTGATATCGCTCCGCTCCGGAAGCTGGAGGAATTGTCTCTGCGCTACAATTGTAATCTCATAGTTGATGAATCCCATGCAATAGGGGTATTCGGGAACGGGGGAGGGATATGCAGGGAATCTGGAATAAAACCACACACTCTAATCGGTACTCTAAGCAAAGCTCTCGGAAGCTACGGCGGGTTTGCTGCAGGTAGTGCGGATCTTATCGAGTATCTGATTAACAGAGCAAGAACATTCATCTATTCTACAGGACTGCCTCCGGCTGCTCCCGCAGCTGCCTTGAAAGCCCTGGATATTATCGAATCGCAGCCTGAATGCGGGAGGAAACTGCTGAGTATGGCATCCGATTTCAGAGGGATGATCGAACCCACCGGTTATTCTACAGCACCATCCGAATCACAGATAGTGCCTGTTCGGGTTGGAGAGAACCGTGATGCGGTTGCTTTCTCGGAATACTTCAATAGGAACGGTATTTCGGCTGTAGCCATCAGGCCTCCCACCGTACCTGCCGGAACGGCACGGATAAGATTTTCAGTCACGCTCAGGCATTCCCGGAAGGATCTCAGTTATGCTGCCGGGAAACTTGATTTTAGTAACAGTGGTGTTCAGTGAAACTCTATCTTGTATCAGGCTGGGCAACGAGATGCACTGTCTGGAAAGCTGTCATGGAGATTCTAACTGATAAACTGGATATTGAGCTGGTTGAATGGTGGAAAGCTATCGATGGTGATCTGGACAGGAGAATGGCTGCTAACCCTGAAAGGTGCATTGTGGCTGGATGGTCAATGGGAGGACAGATAGCCCTCCAGGCAGCCGCCCGTAATCCCGATATTATTGCAGGATTGTTCCTTGCGTCATCCATGACCTGCCTTGTGGAGGGGGGGAGGAGACCGGGGGTTTCAGGGGAAACACCGCAGAAGATAAAAGCAATGCTTAAGCGGAACAGAAAAGTATATCTGAGAGCCTTTTTCACGCAGTGTCTGTACCCTGTTACAGATCCCCGGATCAGCGGGAACCTGCTGGAGGAATCCGATTCCATTACCATGAGTGCTCTGCTGTCTGGACTGGATTACATGGTTGACACGGAGGCCTGGCTTACTTTTGAAGGTCCGCTGATGATGGTTCATGGCAGGGATGATAATGTAATCCCTCCCGAATGCAGCGAATACATAAGGAGGAATACCGCTGAACATTCGCGAGCGGTGTACATTGAGAAGACGGGACATCTCCTCCCTGTTGTAAAACCAGAAACAGTGGGGGATCTGCTGAATGAATTCAGTGAGTACTGCATTACCAGATAAGGCAATCGTTGAATACAGTTTCTCGAAAGCAGCCACTCTGTATGACCGGTATGCGGATCATCACAGGATAATTGCTGAAAGACTCATGGATTTCATTCTCCCGGAAATTTCTGCAGGATCTATCCTTGAAATCGGTTGCGGTACGGGAATTCTCACTGAAAGACTGCTGGACCGTTTTCCTGCTTCACATGTAACAGCGCTGGACATTTCTCCGAATATGGTAGAGCGCTGCAGATCTAAACTGAATCATCCCGGACGCCTGTCGTATCTTGTAACCGATGCCGAGGAGTACTGCCGAAGCGGAAATAGTTACAATCTTGTAGTATCCAGCTGCTCGCTTCAGTGGATTCATGATAGAGAACGCTTTATTAAGAACATATGTGCGATGCTTCCGGTCGGTGGGAGGTGTCTTGTGGCTATCCCCGTGATGGGAATGCTGTATGAGCTTGTTGAAAGCTGTATCCGCGGAGCCCGCACGATGATGCGGCAGCTGGATCTGAATTCCGGTGAAGAATGGAAAGCCCGCTTTAAGAACAGCGAAATGGATATTCTGTCAAGTTCGGTTGAAAGTGTTTCCTGCATATACGATCATCCGCTTGAAGTACTCAAGGCGATAAGAGGAATCGGAGCCGGGATCGATCAGGGTCCGGTCTCTCTGAAACCCGGAGATATGAAGAAGATGACAAAGTATTACAGCAGACATTTTGAAGTGGACGACTTCGGAAAAGTCTCCTCTACCTATAGAATTCTGTACCTTCTCGGAAGGAAGATGTAATCGTGCGAGGGGTGTTCGTAACCGGTACTGGAACCGGTGTAGGTAAGACACTGATTGCCGCAGGGCTTCTGAAAGCGTTAAGAGATAGCGGTGTCTCTGCTCTTCCGGTCAAACCTGTTCAGACGGGATGTCTGGAGATCGATGGCGGACTCTCGGCGCCTGATCTTGAATTCTGCCTGAAAGTCGCTGGTGTTGCACCCGACGAGTCTCTCATCCGTCTGATGTGTCCATTCCGATACAGCCCCGCGTGTTCACCTCATCTAGCCGGAAAGATGACAGGTGTTTATCCTGATGTAGGAACTGTCGCCCGAAAGATGGATCGATTATCCGGCAGCTGTGATTTCCTGGTCGCCGAGGGTGCCGGAGGGATTCTGGTGCCGCTTAATGACAGCGAAAAAATGATTGATCTAATGGTTGAACTTGGCTGGCCGGTAGTTCTTGCGGCCAGAGGTGACCTGGGTACAATCAATCATTCCCTTCTATCGCTTGCGGTTCTGCGGAATGCCGGATTGCGGGTTGCAGCGGTAGTTGTAAACCACCTTACAGAGGAAATTTCACTGGTTACAATTGATAATCCTCTGGCTATAGCTCAGCATAGTGGATCAGTCCGGATCGTGGAGATACCTTATATGCAAAATCCGGAAGAACTGGCAGGTAATCCATGTTTTATGGAAAGAATGTCGGAGTTGTGCCGGAGCATCATGGAGCAATCATGAACAGAACAGATATCCTTCGGAGAAAGGATATCAACCATTTCTGGCATCCATATACGGATATCAATTCTTTTGAACGGAGAGAGTTCCCTGTCATTGAACATGCCGAAGGTGTGTACCTGGAGGATACCGCGGGGAACAGGCTACTTGACGGGATCAGTTCCTGGTGGTGCATGAATCTGGGACACAGCCATCCTGATATTGTCGATGCAATCAGAAAGCAGTCAGGCAGACTTCAGAACTCGATTACCGCCGGCATGTCACATACTGAGGTAATCAGACTTTCGGAAAAGATAGCCGATATCGCACCAGGGAATCTATCAAGAGTTTACTATGCCTCGGACGGGGCTTGTTCGGTGGAAGCGGCTATGAGGATATCATTGCAGTACTGGTGGAACCTCGACCGGCCGGAGAAGAGGAGAATGATATCTCTGTCCGGCGGGTACCACGGCGATACTCTCGGTTGCGCGGGGCTTGGCTACATTAGCGGGTTTCATAAACCGGTGGAGCATGTGTTGAACAGATCAATAACAGCTGATTCACCACATTGTTTTCACTGCATATACAGTTGCAATCCTGAGGACTGCGGCATGGAGTGCTTCGCTTCGATGGAGAAGGCGGTTATTGAGAACTGCGGTGCAGCAGCTGCGGTGATAGTGGAACCTGTATGTCAGGGCGCGGCCGGTATGAGGATTTATCCTCCCTTGTATCTTTCACGATTAAAAAAACTGTGTGATGAAAACGAAGTGCTTCTCATCCTGGATGAAATCGCGGTAGGATTCGGCCGTACCGGTAGAATGTTCGCCTCCGAGCTTGCAGAAATAGTGCCGGACATGATGTGCATCGGAAAGGGGCTTACCGGAGGATCGCTTCCGATGAGCGCCGTAGTTGCATCCGAAGAGGTTTACGATGCGTTCAGAAGTGATTCACAGATAGACAGAACCTTTTACCACGGACACACATTCTGCGGTAATCCTATTGCTGCCGCCGCCGCATGCGCCGCAATTGATGTATATGAGAGGGATAATGTTCTTGGAAATGTCGAGATCCTGGCGAAAATGCTCTTAGAAGCGTTTGGTAAGTACAGGGATATTCCAGGAATTCACGGATCCACAGCTCTCGGCTGTATGAGCGCACTGGAGATAAGCGAGGAGAGCGGCGGTGCGTCAACCGCTCTTGAGATTGCCGATACTGCTCGCAGAAAAGGGCTATTCATCCGTCCGCTGGGTCCGGTGCTTTATCTGTGGCCTCCACTTGTTACAGCGAATAATGAAATGGCGAAAATGCTGCAGATCTTCGAAGACTCCCTCATTGAAAACCTGTCATAAACAAATTATATCAGTATCCATCCATAATCCAGCTCAAACCGGTAAGAAAGGTAAGCCCGGCCTTGTTTTCTTTGGTTTTGAAGTAATATTCAGTTTACATCGTATCAGGAAGTATTACAAGCAAAAGGGGGGTTGAATTTGAGCCTGATTATTATTGTCGCTCTTCTATCAGGTGTTGTTGCCGATGACTTTGAGGTTTCGCCAAATGTAGTCTACGATTCTTCAACTGTAGTCGGCATTTTCCTCGGTTACGAAATCGGTGATTACATTCATCCGGTCATTCGCGAAGATGACGGAGATGTAAGATCCTTCTGGTCGACTGATCCTCTTATGGATTATTTCCTGACCTGTCTCGTTGGCTCCAGGGTTATCCTTGAGATCGAAGAAGCCGATAGCTACATACCGGAAAGCGGTGGTATGATGCGTATCTTCCGTGTAATCGGAGTAAGCACAAACACCAGGTCCTTCTTCCAGTGGAGGGATTCTCTTGAAGCTGAGGGAGATCCTGAGGATCTTCTCGGAGATTACTACATGGCGCCTTACGACTGCCTTCTGGAAGTTTCAGACAGGGAATAGATCAGTCGGTTATGTCCAGCTGTTCTTTTCGCTTATCAGAACGTTTCAGTGTGGAAGCCGGTTTCACCTGAACCTGTACTTGCCGGGGTGGTCAGAGTTAGAGAGAGGGGATCAGGTCTGCTTATCAGGACTGCGTAGTACATCATCCCCGCTTATGGATTCTCTTCTTATTTCCTTGTCCTCGTACATGAGGGAATCGGCATTGCTGAGAAGCATCCCGATCTGAGTCTTATAACAAAGTACGGTGGAATAATATCCTATACTGAGGGACAGCGTGAAGGGAATGGGCCGGACCTCAATGGTTTCGTTAAGGCGTTTGTCTATCCTTGTTCTGATGGATTCCACGGTGAGACCTGGAGTATCAAGGAAAAGCACTACGAATTCATCCCCGCCCAGCCTGGCTATGATGTCTGAATCCCGGAAACAGCCCTTCAAAACTCTTGCTGTTATTACAAGAGCCCTGTCACCTTCCGAATGACCCAGCTTATCGTTTATCAGTTTAAGGTAATCAAGGTCAACGTAAAGAAGACCGATCTCCGGCTGTTTCCGAAGGGAAGAATCAAGCAGCTGCTTGCCCAGTGTCATAAACCCACGTCTATTGTACAGGCCTGTAAGGCTGTCGCGCAGAGAAAGTTCCGTAAGTCTTTTTTCAAGACGGACGCGCTTGGTGATATCGAGGAATGAAAGAATGTAGCACGGGTTATCGTCATCGGTATCCACGGCAATAGCTGTGGCATGTGCCATGAAAGTTGTGCTGTCCCTGCGCTGACATTCTATTTCGTCATCCCATTGACCTCTTTCTTCAATACACTCCATAAGGCTGTCAAAGTCACTCAAGTATGGAAGAAGATCCGAGATGTCCAGATTCAGCATATCCGTTCTGCTGTACCTCCAGTAGTTCAGAGCTTCCACATTTGCGTAGTCTATCTTCCATGAATTGTTGGCTATTATCATAGCACTGAGCGCACTGTCCAGCGCGCTGTTCTTCTTGATCATATCACTCTGGTGGCGTTTTCTCTGGGAGGTGTCCCTTAAAGTCAGAAGGATGACGCTTTCATTATTGCTGCTCACGAGGCTTATGGTCGTATCCATTGATTTGAAAGAACCATCATAGCATTTCACTTTCTGATCAAGAAATACACCGTCAACAATCTCTGGGATGCCTTCCTGCAGTTGCAGATGACTGGATGTGCTCTCATCAGGGAGCATCTCTGTCAGTTTTTTGCCGATCAGGTTCGAGCGTTTGTAGCCAAGCACAGCTTCAACCGCATCGCTTATCCTTTGAATTGTTCCTGAAACCGCGTCCACAACCACCAGAATATCAACCGCGTTCCGAAACACAAGCTCAAGGCTGTTAAGCTGACGCTGCAGCAAAGCGTTTTTCTTCTTAAGATCGGCAACAGAGTCAGATGTTGTTTCCACTTATATCTCTCCTGTATATGAACCATTAAAAGGTACAATAATCAATTTCGCGCGAAAGGGGAGTAGTTTTGCTTTTCACCTCAGCTGCTGCGGATTGCAGTTCTGCACATGAATCCGGATAATCGTAGTATTGACAGAATCATTATGTGAGATATATCGTGCTGCTGGCAACCGGGAATCAGTCCTCAACGAGGTTTTACAGAAAAGGGGATGAAATGGGGAAAAAGCTCGAACTGTATCCGGGAGAGAATATACTTGTCGATGCTAAAAGGTCTACGCTGCAGGGGAAAAAGGTAAAATTCCCTGTTTATTCGCGGTGCGTTCTGACAGATCAGAGATTCGTATACTTCGATCTTGGCAAGATGGCCCCTTTGCATATGCAGCTGGGCATTCTGATCATGCTGCTGGTTAAGGGTAATCCTGTAAGCCTCCCTCTGGAAGGACTTAAGGTAAGCAGAGGCAAATATGCCAGGAACAAGAAGCTGCTTGAGCTGAAAGCCATAGATGGGTCAGTGGTGCTCCTCAGCGGGTTCGAAAAATCCCTGGAATGGTTCAGAGATTCTCTCCTGAGCAATGGTTTAGGCCTTAGCCAGACCGGCAGTGAGGAGTGGCAGGTTACAATCTAATACAGTCTGTTTCCATTCTCTGGGGGATGCTTTTTCGCATTGCCCTTTGAAGTTTCGACGGGATATCTTCTTTTGTTGAGCTGAAGCTTTCTGTTGACGATCTGTTCTATATCCAGTTTCAATTCATGGGCTAGAATAGTCAGGAATATTGCTATGTCTGCAATTTCTTCTCCGATTGAAATAATGGATTCGCTGTCGAAGTTCTTGGATTCATCGCAGGTTTTCCAGAGGAAATTCTCAAGCAGTTCTGCGGACTCAATAGCAATAGCTTCCGCAAGGTTCTTAGGATCGTGAAACTGCTTCCAGTCCCTAAGGTCACGGAATTCGATGATCTTTTCTCTCAGCCTGTCAAGCATAATGCCCCCAAGTGGATAGGATTTAATCTACTTCCTGAACATTCCGTTCAGTTACAATCATTTCATCATTGACCAGTTCGGTAACTGTAGTTATCAGTGAATCGGGACCCTGGAATTCTGTTTGCTCACTTCTTACAAGTAACAGGTGACCCTCTTCAATAAAGTAGTATTCCGTTCCGTATATCCCCATTCCATCACGATGGAAACATTTGATCATCTTGCTCCCCTGATCAAATTCTGGTGAAACGAGGCTGCTTTCCTCGAATTCCATCGAGCGGAAGAACGTCCCGGTATCAGGATCGAACAGCCAGAAGTACCAGTAGGTATTCGGGCCTGCAGTCGGGAATTGCATCAGACGGAAATCGGTATATCCGTCGAAGTTCATATCCTCCGCGATAAGGTAATCCTGAAGCTCACTGTTTTCGTAGTAGTTCGATTCCAGCCCATCGAATACGACGATACTGTCTCCGATCAGGGGTTCTGCAGTCAGGGTATGAGCCAGTCGGAATCCCGGAACCGCTTCTGGATGACCGACCCAGTACAGGGATATCTCGAATGGTTCCAGATCACTGCGGACAGATAGCGTGCACTGCGTCAACCCCGGACTGGCTGCCGACTCAATCCCCATTGAATCGATGGGAGCAGATTCATATTCCACCTGATGATCATCACGTACTTCCGCATCAGGCTCTTCTCCGCAGCCTGAAAGGATTATCAGTATAAAAAGAATCACAAAAATCATACTTGAAGATGCCATCCCTGACCCCTCTGCTCTATACAAGTTGCTTATTTCAGATCATTACAATTTCATGCAATGTAAACCAGCAGTCTATCCGGGGCAAGTCCCCGCTATTCACGGGCTTTACAGAGTTCACCCGGGCGAGCCGGGAAACCGTGACACTGTTTTCATGTAAGTGTAGTATTGTAATGTTTAATAACCAGGGAGGTGAGTGGATCCATGATTAGTAATCCAGTAATTGACGCCATGATGAACAGGAGATCGATCAGGAAATACCGGGAGGAACAGCCTTCGGACGAAGTAATAGAAACCATTGTCCGAGCCGGTCAACAGGCTCCATTTGCCATGCAGATGGGCAGCGTTCTCCTTTCTCGGGAGATAGAGCAGAATGTGTTCAGGGCTCCGCTTCTTTTCACCATATGTGTCGATGTATACAGGATGGAAAGGGTAATGGAGATGCGGGGCTGGAAGAGAAAGGCTTCGGACATTTTTACGCTGCTGTTCGGGATACAGGATGCCGCCTATATGGCGGAGAACATGGTAATAGCCGCGGAAAGCCTTGAGCTTGGAAGCTGCTATATAGGAGCTGCCCCGTTCATGTCGAAGAAGATAAGGGAGCTGTACGAACTGCCGGACAGGATTCTTCCGCTGGTGATGCTCACGATGGGGTATCCCTCTGAAGAACCCCCGGTCAGACCCAGGTATCCCATAGACTTTCACCTTTTTGAGGGAAAGTACACCCATTTCAGCGATGACGCAGTGTCTGAAGCCGCGGAAGAAATGGATTCAGGGTACCTCAGACAGAACTACTACAGGGAAGCCAACTTCATGATACCGCTGACGGAAGGAACTGAAGAAACATTCGATTTTGACAATTACTCCTGGACGGAGCACATTTCACGTAAACTGGGACTCTGGGGCGGCGATCCGGATGAACTCCTGAGGAATCTGGAACTGTGCGGGTTCGATATTGAAAGAACAGCTGGCTCTGAGGGTTAAGTACCCTGTTCGGAATTCCGGGATTGACGCTACTCTGGAGTGTAAATATCGTGCATGAGATTACAAACGGAAGTATATGATATTTATGATCGGACTCCACTCCATGCCTGATGATAAGTTAAACTGCGCAAGCAGCTCCGATAACACAGCTGTGATTCACGGAATTGCAGCTATGAATGCAGCTCTTCTGCTTGCGATGCTGTCGGTTTTTCCAGGGTTATTCGACTCGACTCTTACATCCCGACTCGCGGTATACCCGGTATGCGCTCTGCTTGTCCTGTTCGCGGGAAGAAAACACATCCCTGTCCCGGCGGCGATCACTGCAGCACTGCTTACTATTCTGCCTCTTATCGGACTGCTTATGGCCTCCATCCCCATCCAGGGAATACTCCCGGCCGTGAAGTGGATCTCCTTCGGTCTGATGATTGCCGGAGCGGCCGGTTTTGCAAGGTCGATCGGTTCTCGGTCGATCTGGATTTCACTGATGACTGCATCGGTAATAACCGCAGTTATCGAAATACTTGTCCGAGGTGATAGTATCTGGGGAAACACCAACAGACCTGGAGCCCTCCTGGCTGTCGGGTTCGTAACAGCGGTAACAGGTGCGGGATTCAGAAAAGCCTGGATAAGAATTCCAGCAGCGGTACTTACAGGTACTGCGCTCGTTCTGACAAACTTCGTTCTTGCATGGATTGCTGTGATTCTGGCACTGCTCTGGTTCTCCTTGAACCTGCGGAAGAAGCTTCATCCCGGAATCTTCATTGGAGTTCTACTAGCAGGGCAGATCGTAGTAACGGCAGCTCCCGATATCACACGAAGTATTGCTCCTTCTCTCGAAATCAGATGCCGCACATGGCAGGCGGGAACCGGTCAGTTAATGCGGAACTTACCGATGGGAACCGGTACCGGCCAGTCAAGGCTGACCCTTATGCAGGATGCCGGTGAAAAGGTACAGATACTTGCCGGAGATCCTGAGAAAAGGATAGACCACCTTCATTCCGATATCCTTACGCCTGTTGTTGAATGGGGGCTTGGCGGTTTACTTCTTATCTGTCTTGCCGGATGGCTGATCCTGCGGAAGAAACACTTTACAAACATCGAGGGTGCTCTTCTTTTCTGCATTTTGCCTTTCATGGCCGCTGATCTGCCGCTGGCAACCCCTCTTGGAGCTCTTCCTGTCGCCCTGTGCTTAGGCGTTATTCTCAGCAGACCTTCTGAAGACAGAACGATCCGTATTCCTTTGCCCGTACTGCTTGTTCTGCTGGCTGCCGCTCTTTTCTGGAGCGTGATAATCATCAAGGGCTACAGCCTCCTTGAACGTGGTAGAGTGCTTGGTCTATCCGGCAACGGATCAGCCGGCAGTGCTGCTGAGACACTCGAGAGGGCATCTTCATTGATCCCGTTCGAAGAGAGAACCTGGTTATTTCTTGCCCAGGCCTATCTTGATGACGGAAATATACTTGCAGCCGGGAATGCTGCCGGAAAGTTCAACAGCATATATCCTTCATACTGGAAAGGATGGACGCTTCAGGCACTGACGGAAACAGCATCCGGGAGAACCCAGGATGCAGCCGACTCGTACTTGAATGCTCTCATGGTTGCTCCTGTAACTCTTCCTGAACGTAGTATTCTTGCATTGAACGCTGCAGCATTTCCTCCCGCTGATGTTAAGAGCCTGGTCATGATAGGAAAAGCCATCTGCGAGTTTGCATACCCGACGGCAGAGGAAACAGCGGAAATGGCTGTTTCCGTGGCTGGCAGGCTGGTGACTATCGCGGAGGTGCTGCCTGAATCTGAGAGAGCTCTTGCCAGAAGAATGCTTCTCATAGCCAGGGGAACCCTTCTCAGCATACAGGGCAGTGGAGGAATTAACGCTTCTGAGCTGGAGGCCGTACTGTCTCGTATCCGCGATCTGGCTTACGTTATCGATTCGGACTGGCCCAATAGTGATCTGCAGTAACCGTTGGTTGAATGATCATTCTGCAGCGGTTCACAGGACGAGTATTGACATCCAGTTTTTATGTAGTAAATATATAAATTGAAAACAACAGTTAAACGAAAGGGGAAAACATGCGTTTTATGTTTATACTTATCTGTATAGTGGGTGTTGCTTTTGCATCCAATACAGATATCAGCCCGAATCCGGGTACACCTGGGGCTGCCGAAGCTGACCTCACTCAGCTTGACAACTTCAATGTCAATTCGCTCGGAGGCTGCGGCAGTGCTGTTGGTGTTGGCTTTGACGGCACCAACTTCTGGGTGACCGATGCTGGCGTCAACCTTGATATATTTATCATCAGTGGCGTCGCTCCTCATACCCTGATCGCCCAGGTTGATCAGTTCGAGACTTCCGGCTGGGGTCTGCGTGACCTTTGCTGGGACGGTACCTACATGTACGGCAGTGAGGACAATAAGGTAGATTACTACGATGCTTCATACGCAATTGCCGGCTGGTACTTCAGCTATGCGTGCAGTCCTAACAGAGCCCAGGGTTATGACGGCACCTATTTCTACACAGGCAGTTTCAGCGAAACTATCTACCAGATAACATGGGACGGAGTCTCCGGCAGCACCGCATCCTCAACATCATGGTCCACCGCAGTCGCCAACGGCGGTCTGTACGGATTAGCATGGGATGCCGGCGGCAACTGCATGTGGGCTTCAACAGCTTCTTCTGATGGCATGCTCTATCAGATCGATGCTTCAGGCGCTCTCCTTACCAGCTATGACCTCCTTCCTGAATCCGCAGTTTCAGGTGGATGCACAATGGCTGACTATAGCGTCGATGTCGATCAGCTCTGGGTTCTCTCCCAGGATGATACTCCTGATAACATGGTCTATTGCTGGGAAACCACTGTTTCTCTGGAAAGAGACACCTGGGGATCCATCAAGACTGTATTCTA
>JAGLOY010000005.1 GCA_023138735.1 Candidatus Aegiribacteria sp.
TGAAGCACAAAGTATTTACCTCTGTAAAGTCCTGCATCCTCTATCGCCCTCATGTCAGCAGGGTTGTGAACCACGCAGATTGAATCATGACGGGAGCTGTTTGCGCAGATATCACATATGTCATTCTCTGTGATATTCCTGCATGTTGAGCATTCACCGACTTTCTGCCAGACCATTCCAAGAGCTTCGGAGAGGTCCCTGGCAAGCTCGCGATCATCAACGATACTGAACGCCAATCTCATTGCGGTTTTTCTTCCAATACCGGGAAGCCTCTGAAACTGTTCGGTGAGCCTGTCAAAAAGAGCAGAGCTCACAGGAGGCCTCCCATTCCGGGTATTCCAAATGCCTTCATTCTATCTTCAGTGAGTTCCCGGCTTGCAGAGACCGCTTTAGCAACCGCCACAAGGATCATGTCTTCAAGCATTTCAACATCATCCGGATCAATAGCTTCTGGAGATATCGACAGTTCTACAAGTTCTCCCTGCCCCGTAACTACAGCTCTGACCAATCCGTCAGCGGCTTCTCCTGCTACTCTCACATCAGCAAGTTCTTCCTGTGCTTTCACTACCCCGGCCTGCATTTTCTGTGCCTGTGCCATCATCTTCTGTAACTGTTTCTGATTCATTGATCCTCCTGAGATATCATCACTGATCAGACGGCATCAAAGAGTCCCAGAATTTCCCGGGATGTCTCCTTCTCCTTCTCTTCATCATTTTCATCATCTGCAGAATCATCTTCTGCGGATGAAGCGGTTACTTCGGTTCTTCCACTTTTCTCAACAGCTTCCGCAGAAGGCAGCTCTTGTTCCTCCTGGGTGCTGTCCGGTTCTGTATCTATTATCTCTTTCTCGAGTGATGTTTCATGCTTCGTTTGTATGCAACTCTCAACAATTCTGTCTGTCACCGGGGGCAGATCTTTAAGAGAGAATACTAGAGACAGTTTTGAAGCTGTCATGACGGCTGTCTCCAGCGTCACTCGCGGGAGGTTGCTTCGTTTAACCTCAAGGGCAGCGCTGCTGAGTATCCTGAGGATATTAAGAACCGCAATATCAGGGAGGTCTTCCGCCAGTTTCAGAAGCAGTCTGCTTTCAGATTCCGGAATATCGCTGAGGCTGTTCTGCGCACCGGTCGTAACCAGCAGGAGATTCCTAAGGAAAACGAGCAGGGCATCGAGAAGCTCATCCACACTGTATCCCTCTGCAAGGGCGCCGGATACATGATCAATGGAAACGGAAGTATTTCCATTAAGTATGCTCGAAGTTATATCAGCAAGTAGTTCTGTTTTCACCAAACCGAATAATTTCGAGACTTCTTCACCTTTTATATCGTTGCCGGAAAAACTGACAAGCTGATCCATCAGCGAAAGAGCATCCCTCAGACTTCCTCCGCTGGCTCTGCAAACCAGACTAAGTGCAGTATTATCAAGTGTGATACCCTCAGATGCAGCTTCCTTTTTCAGATATTCGGACATATCGGATACGGGAATACGTCTGAAATCGAACCGCTGGCATCTGCTGAGAATCGTGTCCGGTACCTTCCTCGGCTGGGTTGTCGCGAAAATAAAAACGACCGAATCGGGAGGTTCCTCAAGAATTCTCAGGAGAGCATTGAAAGCCTCATTTGTAAGCATGTGGACTTCATCTATGATGTATATTTTGTATTTTCCCGAAGCGGTAGCATAACGTGCCTTTTCCCTGAGATCTCTTATCTGGTCAATACCTCTGTTGCTTGCCCCGTCTATTTCCCTGACATCCATATGATTACCCGTTGTAATACTCCTGCAGGAATCACAATGCTGGCAGGGTGTTGAAGTAGGACCTTTTTCACAGTTGAGAGCCTTTGCTAAAATTCTGGCAGTAGTAGTTTTCCCGACACCCCGCGGACCGGTCAGGAGATAGGCATGACCAATTCTATCCGTATTGATTGCATTCTTCAATGTAATTGTAACGTGATCCTGTGACAGAACTTCCTCAAATGACTGAGGACGCCATTTTCGCGCGAACACCAGATAACTCAAAAATGCCTCCGTTTCAGAGTAAACACCGGCTGTACATATCTGCTGGACAAGCCTCACGAGGTGCAATCTGCAGCCAGCTCAGATCAGGTTGATCTGCATCGCCCGCCAGACATCGCTTACCGCTGCTACCTTCCGGTTCTGACGGGGTTCACGGGCTGACGCCGTACAGGTCCTGATCATCAACACTACTTACATAAAAACAGTCTGGCTAAGCATTGCCGCACAGATGTTTCAGCCCCGCTGTAGCGGATTGCGGGTACAGGGCACCGCTAGCTCCCCGCCTAGCACAGCCGGCAGTTTGAATATACAAACGCATGGTAAACTAGAGAAGAGGGAGGGCCTGAATATCTTAGTCCAGAGGCAGCACGACTTCACCTTCAGATGTTGAATCAGTCCTGATCAGAGAATCCGCCTCCTCGCTGCTGAGGCACAGTACAAGAACAGCTGCAGCAACTGCAAGCAAAAGGGCAAGTGAGTACGCCACGTACTTTCTTCCCGGCAGATTAATCCTTCTGGAATCGGCACAACATCTCACTGCTGCTGCAGATCCTCCCTTCATTCTGAACCTTATCCGTGTCTCACCGATCATCTCGGACAGACAGAAGGATAAGGGCTTGGAGCAGCGTGAAGAGTACTTCCTGGCCGCCGCCGATCCAATGAGCTTCTTCAGACCGCTGGTCAGCAGGATGATCGACTGACCAGGTTTCAGTACTAAGCGTCTTATTCCCTTGTCTTTGATATCCACGACATTTTCCGAGCCCCTGCTGCCCGTATCAGCTCCTGACAGGAAAACCTGACAGGCTCCATTGCTGTAAACCCATACTTCATCTCCCAGAACGACTGCTGCTGCCAGGGATAGAGAATCAATTTCCTCCTCCCTTACGAATGCATTGATTTCGTCGATAGCTTCCATGAATACATTCTCCACACCGTAGGCAACACCTTCAGCGAAAGCATCCCTTACAATGGCAACTGCCTTCTGGGCATAACAGGAATCCGGTGAAATGTTTTCAGCAACTGCAGCCGCTCCCGCAATAGCGGATGAACCACAAAATCCGTCGGCAACCGATTCCATTCTGGATATCAATCGACCGGGCTGGTTCATCCAGGAGATTTCAATCCGGTTTCCGGTATGCAAGTTTCACCTGCTTTCGGAAAGTTGAAATGTATGGTGGAGATGAGCGGGATCGAACCGCCGACCTCTGCCTTGCGAAGGCAGCGCTCTTCCAACTGAGCTACATCCCCACTTCAATTCTGCTCTAACTATCTAACTGACAGTCAGGTTTGAACGACTTCACCATGGTTCACTCGATGAGGTACACCTTTCCAACACCGGTTATTTCGATATAACCATCGGGAGATCCGGTACTGGAAAGCAGTATTTCAGGATCGGTGGCTATAATGGATGAAGTCCTGACGTAAAAGACACGGTTGTTTCCCCCAAGGAGGATGACTCGCGTGGGATGATCGGTCATGAAAATGACTCTTTCACGACTTTCTTCTTTGATCACGTAGAGAGAATCGTTTTCCGGAATATCCAGCAGCTCGGTAGTTATGGTTCCCGTATGGAAAGCGACCGCATCTTTCCTGATAACCATATTCTCTTTAAGCTCTACTATCAGAGGTTCCTCTGAACCGCAGTTAATAAGAAATGTTCCCTCTCCGGAAAGCTCAAGTATGTCGTCCTTGGATAACTCAACTTTTAGCGACTTTTCATAAATGGTAAGCATACTAGACTTTACACGGACATTTCCAGTTTTCAGGTGAACGGTAAGAAGTCCCGATTCTCGTGACCAGGGATCAATGGATAAATCAGCATCCTGTTTAAATACGGCTGTTATGACTTCCTTTTCTTCTACCGTTTCCTCTTCCGCGGGCTCTTCACCTTCAGGTTCAGCCTCCTCTTCCGCAGGTTCCTCAGCTTCAGGTTCAGTCTCTTCTTCCGCGGGTTCCTCAGCTTCAGGTTCAGCCTCCTCTTCCGCAGGTTCCTCAGCTTCAGGTTCAGCTTCTTCTTCCGCGGGTTCCTCAGCTACAGGTTCAGCCTCCTCTTCCGCAGGTTCTTCGATTTCAGGTGCATTAAATATTGCTTCAAGCGTTTTTCCTGAATTGAACGAGTAAGGCTCCGCTTCAGCCTTTTCTTCCTCGAGTTTTTCAGCTTCAGGTTCGGCCTCCTCCTCAAGCTCTGCTGGTTCTTCAGCTTCAGGTTCGGCCTCCTCCTCAAGCTCTGCCGGTTCTTCAGCTTCAGGTTCGGTCTCTTCTTCAGGCTCTTCGGACTCCGGCTCGATTTCCATCAATTCCTCTTCCGCAACGGAAGATATACCGAATATCTCATCGAGGCTTTTTACATTCTTCTTCTCCACCACTTTGGTATCAAGCTCATCTTCAGAATCTTCCGTATTTCCAAATGCTGACTGCAGGGTCTCGGTGGTGGATACGCCGATGGTTTCCAGAAGTTCAGAAGAATCATCTATTTCCTCTGATGAATCACCTGATAACCCAATATTCTTCAGGAGTCTTTCCACGCTGGCCTCTTCGGCATTCTCGGAATCAGCAAAAAGTTCTTCGGATGGGACATCGGGGAATACCTGCATTCCATCTTTGAATTCGTCCACTGTTTTATCAGTGCTTATTTCTTCGGGACTGTCAGTCTGTTGAGTATCGAAAATATCCTTCAGGTTAACCCAGGAATCCTTGGTTCTGCTTTCAATTCTCTTGATGGCCACCTTGGATCCATGATGCTCAGGGTCATCATCAAGCACCACAGTGTAGTTATCCCTGGCCAGCTGATACTCTCCCAGTTCTTCAAGAACCTGAGCAAGTTTGAAATTATTACTGATGTTTCCCTCATCGAGTGTTAGAAGCACCTCAAGCTGTGACCTGGCTTCAGCCCATAATTCCATGCTCATACATGTATCAGCGAGAATGCTTCTGGCCCTGGGTCTGGTTGCGATCAGGGAGATTGCCTTCTGCAGCAGTTCCCTGGCTTGCTCCGGAGAATCCTTGGCTAGATATCCCTCGGCATCAATACAAAGAGTGGTATAAGTTTCTCCAGTAAATGTATCAGACATATTTCCTCCCTGATGAAGCCCTGAATTTGTTGGTATAACAGTATTTACAAAATTCAGTAACTCAACTGATCCTTGAATACCTGTTTAACCGCTATACCAGCCAGGGTGGCGGAGAGAGAGGGATTCGAACCCTCGAGAACGAATACACGCCCTACACGGTTTCCAACCGTGCTCCTTCGACCAGCTCGGACATCTCTCCGCACAGACACTAAACCGCAATATACACCAACAATACAATAATAAGATTCTGGTGATTCTTGCAAGCTAATTGATAGACAATATTGGAAAAAGTGTCAACTTGCACATATTCCGACATAAATCCCGTTTATCTGATTATCTGAGGTTTTCAAGGTTCTGCTTTGCGACAGGAATCAGATCAAACATCTCTTTCAGGTCTATGCACGGAAATACAGCGCAGTCAACGCAGGTATCAATACTTCGCTCCTCTGCACACAGGCGAATGGAACACTCATAACAATGTGAGAAATGAACACCTTCCCTTGATTTACAGCCCAGGCAATGAACGTCATCGGGACTGATGTCCGTATTGTATATCTTAGACCACTCCTCCGCGATCTTCTTCTTGGAATATTCATATCCACTGAGAGTTGCGAGAAAGACTGGACATTCAGCACAGTTCAATCCGCAGTAAGCTATCTGAGATATATCATTCCCCATTTAAAAGCCTGCCCCTGAATTCATGGACGAACCTGGAAACAGGTAAGCCCATTACATTGAAATAGCATCCTTCAATCCGTTTGACAAGCAGACTCCCATATCCCTGTATACCGTAAGCTCCCGCCTTATCAAATGGTTCTCCGGTGGAAATGTAGGCCATAATTTCATCGGCATCAAGGTTTCTGAACAGGACCCTGGTCTCCTCGACGAACTGCAGGTCGATTCCCCTTTCCGGCCAGAGAATGCATACTCCGCCGAATACAGAGTGCCAGTCCCCGGACAGTCTGGCAAGCATATCCATAGCCTGATCCTCATCATCAGGTTTACCGAGGAGCTCATCACCAAGAGCAACCATAGTATCCGCACCCAGTACAGGGTCACCGGTGAAAGAGGAGAGAATATTTTCCGCCTTCTTTCTTGCCCAGTGCTGAACGATAAAACCTGGTGATCCTTCCATCGATGTTTCTCTTACATTTCCGGGGATCTGTACAAACGGTATACCGGCCATTTCAAGAATGGCTTTCCGTCTTGGGGATTTACTGGCAAGCACGAGAGGAGATGCGGCAGGATACCACCACATGTTAAGATTGTCGTTCGGATGGGGAATCGATCATGATGGTAACCGGTCCGTCATTTACTAGATCAATTTTCATCATTGCTCCGAACACACCCGATCGAACCTTCAGAACCGAGTGGGATACGATCTCCAGGAAGAGATTATAGAGTAACTCAGCATTCTGGGGGAGAGCTGCATTCATGAAGCTGGGTCGCCTTCCCTTACTTGAATCGGCATGCAGGGTGAACTGGCTTACGATCAGGATATCTCCGCCGGTATCACTCAAAGACAGGTTCATGCTGTTGTTCGAATCCGGAAATATCCTCAGGCCGGTTATTTTCCTCGACATCCATTCAAGATCCTCTTCGGTATCCGATCTGCCGAAGCTTACAAGAGCAAGCAATCCGGGTCCTATTTCACCCGTGACACTGCCCTGTATTGAAACGGATGCTCTGGAAACCCGCTGCAGCAGTGTTTTCATATATCGCTTTCTGCATTATCCGGATTGTCAAGTTCCTCATTGATAGAACCCGGTATCCCGGCTGCTATAGCGACAACTGATCCGGCGATACTGCCAAGAGCAACCGGCAGACCTGCGAGCTGAAGGTATCTTCCCAGCCTCAGCTGTTTCACAGATCTTGTCCTGTAAGCTGCCAGGCGCACAATAGATCCTGAAGCAAACAGAACCACACCCGCCCAGCGGAGAATCCAAGGTGGTCCATATGTGGTTAACCCCAGAAGAAAGCTATCGACTGCACTGACAAGCAGAACAGCATAAAAAACAGTGTAGGGGAGGCTCGCAGAGCCTCCCCTGTACTTCGATTCAGCCGCACTCCAGAAGAGGTAAAGCAGAACGGTGGCTCCGCATAGCTGGAATTCCCTTGAATGCAAAGGCAATGCTCCGGGGTCGATTATACCCAGCAACCAAAGCACACCTATAAGAACCAGTATCGCTATCGACCTGAAAACCATAAGGTTTTAGAGCACCTCCGAATAGTCATCCTCACCGGGAGTACCGCCAAGACCGTCATGATTCCCATCAAGCAGGTTCCCGTACTCATCGGCAACTCTGCATGATACGTGCAGAGTCGCAGTTCCTTCAGTGCTACGCTGCAGCAGGCAGTTAACTGCCCCCGGGTCTGCACCGGTTTCGAAGACTATGGGAATGGAACCGTTATTGTCAATTACCTGAATGTTGGCGGCTATGAATGTTGCGGTATCCATGACGACGTCATCTCCGCTCAGGCTCTTTTCAAACTCAATACGTACGTAAGTATTCCCAGGCATAAGAGTTGCCTGATCCACTGCTGGGGGTTCGGTATGTGTGGATGCGTCATCCGTGAGCTTGAAATCCCATACGAGATCCGGTTCGTCAGGCCAGACGTAACCATCACCGTTAGTATCAAGGTAGTTCCCTGCGTCATCCGTGATCTGCGCGGAAAGCCTGACCGTGTATCTGGTTCCCCAGGAAAGGTCGTTCACAGGTTGGGTGACGATTTGTGAACCAGTCACAGAAAGTACTTGAAGAGCAACAGAAGCTGAATCAGAGGTTCTCACCATGGTGAAGTTGTTCAGATTAAGCTGCGAAACCTTCATGGGTCCATTATCAAAGAGAACCCTCGGCTGGGGAGTAAGGTTGCCTACATTCCCTGTAATTGGAAAATTGCTGTTAATGCTCGGAGATGTAATATCTCGCATTGTTGCAGACCCGGCATAGAATGTTGCCAGTCTGTCATCCCATGGCGATCCATCGTACAGAGCGTTGTGATTCGGATCCAGTTCGTTTCCCGTGATATCCAGGATTCTACCGGCGGTAACTGTAAGAAGGTACGCAGTATCATCGGAGAATGTCCCAACCAGAATGGCTATTCCATCCTCGGGATAGTAGGTGATACTCTCGAATTGAACGGGACCTGTTCCCGGGTCCGTTTTGATCATCTCAAATGATGCGGCAGTAATAGTTGAAGGATCGATATCCTTGTCAAAGCTCAGCATCACTGCATCCTGAATACCATTTCTCTCAGGATCCAGGTCGCTGAACTGAGAACTACCGAACCCACCGCTTTCGGTACCGACCATATCAATATGCGGGTGTTCGTTTCCGCCTTCCCACTGCACTTCAGAATCTGCTTTGAAGGGATTGTCCTGTGCGCACCCCAGAAGAAGCAGGAGTAAAACTGAAATCCCTGCTGTTATCCTTTTCATAGTATATCCTTCTTCCATTAACTAGAAAGACAGCGTTGCTGAAAGACGCCACTGGTTTAAACTGTCTCCAAGACCCATCAGATCGATCTGTATGAAATCGTTAGGTGTATATCCAACTCCATAGGAGTAAGGTATTTCCGTATAGTTATCATCGGTTTCAATGAGAGTTCCGTCTATTGTTTCAAACGGACTTTCAACGAACTGCTGCTCAGTGCCGTCGCCGTATACGATATGACTAACAATGGGAGATGCTTCGATCAGCGAAGTGGTTTCGGTCTCAGACTCCCATACGAATCCCGGACTCGCTCCAAGCCGTGCGTACACTTTCGGGAGAACTTCGAACTCAAGTCCCACCGGGATGGATATCCTCGTGATACTCTCGGTTGTAATGGTCTCATCCGTCTGACTCCATGTTGTAGTAGATACGTAATCGTCCGGATCGGCGAACTCATCGTCTCCGTCAGAGTATGTCTCAACAAGATTATTGCTGGATGCATTATGTACAGTATTGCTGAGATCAAACATGGAAAATCCCATTCCCATGCTGATAGTGAACATCTCAGATGGATCAAGTGTCAGTTTAGCCCCGAAAGCGAAAAGATCATTAGTGATATCGATATCGGTCCCACCGGAACCGTTCATATCGAAAATCGTGCTATCGATGAGTGAAGCGATCGATACGATGTAGGATGAATCCATACTGATCGAATACTGATCTGAACTTCCGCTCAGGCTTGCTGTGTAATATCCTCCCGAGGCTTCGAGAGTCCAGCTCTCATCAAGTCTGAGGTCCATATTCAGTCCACCGCCGAATCTGCTTCCTCCTGGTGAAACCGAGTAGTTCTCAGACTCGCTCCATGTGGCGATATCGTATACTCCGATCTCTCCGGGAAGGAAATCCTCTGTTCCGGAAAGCCCGGCCTCGTAAGAAATGTCCGATGAAAGGGACGCGAACAGGAACATTCCGCCGATATCCATCATATCTGATACTGCCGATGTGGCAGATACGGCTATTTCTATGCTGCTTCTGTCATCCTTGGAGAATCCTTCTCCACTGGAATCCAGAGTATAGGTTTGGGCACCGGTTACAAGATTTGAATCGGCAATTGAGAGGGATCTGTTATCATCCTCATCCAGTACTTCTGTACTGGTGGTCGAATAGGATACACCAAGGCCGAGTCTGAGTGTTTCGCTGACTTCATAAGCCCCGTAAACACCTGCTGAAGTCAGTGATGAATCTATTCTTGCCTCGGCAGTTTCATGAACGGTATGTCTTGAATCAAGTGTACCGTCACCGTTGGTGTCGATATACTCCGACCAGGTCCCTTCCACTGTACCCTCTCCGGAAACGTATGGTATACCTCCAGCTCCGAGGAGAGTTATCTCATCGAAGAACCTCTCATTCATAAACTCGGTAAGAATTCCGAGTCCGAAAGATGCTTCGAGCGGCACGTAGCTTCCGCCCAGCAGGAAACTTCCCCGGGTATCAGCAGTTTCGTCAAAAACCAGATCCGTACCGGTTGAAAGGTTAGATAGACCGGTATAAACTCTTATACCTGCAACCTCAAGCAGTCTGTCAGGTACCGGCTGAGTAAACAGCATGCCCGAGAACCAGCGGTCAAGATCATCAAGGATCAATCCGCTTGTAGACATGGATCTGAATGTCTGAGGCTGAGCGAAAGTGACCGCGCTGATCACTATCACCAGCAAAGCCAGTATTTTCATATTCCCTCCTTTGTCAGTAATGAATTACTAAATGAATGAAACAAAAGTTCTGTCTTAATCAAATCATCTAACCAGTGAACACTTCAACAGATTTACAGTACTACCTGTTCTCAGGAAGACAATATATACACCTGAAGCAGCTGAAGAACCATCAGTGCATGTTCCATCCCAGTAGAATGCCTCACCCGGGAAGGGTGCTCTGAACGAACCGGGTCCGATATTCAATCTTACCGATTCATAGATCATCTCTCCGGTAAGATCAAATACTGTCAACTCTGCATCAACCGGGCCGAACACAAGATCGAAGCCGACGTATATACCTTCAGTTGAAGGGTTGGGATATACAGAAGGAGCGGATGCACAAGGCGTCTGATCAACGAATATCTCTATTTCCACACCTTCAGCACAAAGGGTCCCGGTTACAGGTAGTACGTAACCGCTTCCCCCTCCGTCACTCAGAGTGAACTCACCCAGCTTTCCTGGACATATAGCAAACCACCCCGATCGATTCGTCTCTAATATGTATATGGAATCACCCATGATCAGAGCCAACGGATATTCAGTCAAATATTCGCCGTTGAGGCTGGATCTGACTGATCCTGTTACGGAATGGTATTTCAAAGCCGCAAAGGCGTTAATTATGCCGTATCCCGCACTGTTATCCGGGCTGCCGCTCTGAGAGGCAGTTGATCGAATTATTTCCATGATCTCGATCATGGACCACTCCGGATGTGCACTATACAAAGCCCCTGCTGCGGATGACACAAGGGGCGCTGCGAAGGATGTGCCATCCCCCATGGTGTATCCGGATGTACCCTGAAATGCAAGGCTGACATTGTCACCGAGGGCGCACGCATCCGGCTTTATCCGTCCATCGAATGTTGGTCCTCTTGAGGAGAATTGAGCAATATTTGAGGATGCGTCAACGGCTCCCACAGCAAAAACTGAGTCTCCGTCCGATGGCGCCATCAGGGAACCCGGATCGGGGCCTGAATTGCCTATGGCGTTATAAACTACCATTCCTCTTGAAGCGGCAGCATCTGCAGCTATGGTTGTAACAGCAGTATTCCCGTCAAGATCGGAGTAGGTGTACCAATCGATATATGCAAGAGAGCTGCTGACGATATCGCCGCCGTTCAGTTCAACCCATTCGAGTCCGGAAACCCAGTAATCTTCCTCCGCCTGGTATTCATCGCTGATATCCTCTGTTTTCGCGAGGATAAACGATGCGTCGGGGATACCGCCGCTGAACTCATCCACAACATAGCCTCCGAGAATCGATAGAACCGCGGTACCATGATCCGATTGACCGGGCGGATCACCAGGCTGTTGCGAGGGGTCACTGTCATCGTCTACGAAATCATACATCTGGAGAACTGTAATATCACGAAACACATCATGTATAAGGTTGAAGCCTGAATCAAGGACACCAACAACGACTCCCTCCCCTGTCCAGCCGCGGCTGTGGAGTTCATCAAGTCCTATCTGCGCAAGCTGGGCAGCTGTTACTCCAGTGGAGTTTCCAGTGAATGTATGAAATTCAGGCGTACGGAATGAACTGGAGGACACAGGACGTATATGGTCAACAAATGGTAGCGAGAGAATTTCATCAAGGTTGCCTCCAGCAGTATTTATGCTGACAGCATTAAGGAATCTGGATTTTGTTCTGATTTCCCCGCAGACAGACAGACCAGCCACCTGCTCCACATAGCCGGACCATGGTTCAAGGTCCAGTTCATCCGCTGCTAACAGGCCGACTCCAACCCGTCTTTCGTAAGACGGGGCATTCAGCAGTTCAGTGGATCTGGCTTCAAGCCTGTGATCAAGATAAGGGCCTCTGTCAGAAAAGAAGACCCACCATGCCCCGGAAGGGGAAGAACCTATCGAAATCAGAATACTGCACGATAGTATCAGATGAAGATTCACTGCAGGCTGTAATCGGGTTTAAGTATCGGACAGATCCCACCACTGCCAAATGTACCATTCGCCCGATGATGTATCCTCGCGGCAGATGAAAAGAGCCGTACCTGATGCAATGAATCCGCCGTCGAGAGTGTACACTTTTAGATTAAATGTACGATCCAGCTGCAGCGACTGTCCCGTGGAATCACCGGTCCAGGGGTACTGCGACGAGCCGGATAGTGTGAGATCTATAGTAGTAACATTAGTACTGTTGAACATACTGATATGGAACTCTTCCTCCAGATCCAGCCCCCAGTATTCATCGATCACACCGTTACCAGTATAGTCATCCCAGTCGATTTCCAGGAGATGAAACTCAAAATCGTCTCTGAAGCAGGCAAGGTAATGGCCGATATCACGGCTGATATATGCATACTGAAGGTTCTCAAGAACTTTGTAAGCGCTGTCAACTGGATTGTGGTATTGGATTCCCTGGGATTCCTCCGTTTTGGGAGAGAATGGGTTCCAGCATCCAGAAACGATAAGAGCTGTAACAACAAATGATACAATAAGCGTTTTTATTCGAGTTTTTCCGGACATAATAACCATTTTTTCCTTACTCATAAGATAATGCACCTCCGATTCATATGGTTCTAACACCACAATAGGAAAATTGTTCCTGCGCGGCGCTTCGTCAAGGATAAATCATGTAAGGAGATTAAGTATCGGACAGATCCCACCACTGCCAGATGTACCATTCGCCCGATGATGTATCCTCGCGGCAGATGAAAAGAGCCGTACCTGATGCAATGAATCCGCCGTCGAGAGTGTACACTTTTAGATTAAAGGTACGATCCAGCTGCAGCGACTGTCCCGTGGAATCACCGGTCCAGGGGTACTGCGACGAGCCGGATAGTGTGAGATCTATAGTAGTAACATTAGTACTATTGAACATGCTGGTAGTAAACTCTTCCTCCAGATCCAGCCCCCAGTATTCATCGATCACACCGTTACCAGTATAGTCAGCCCAGTCGATTTCCAGGAGATGAAACTCAAAATCGTCTCTGAAGCAGGCAAGGTAATGGCCGATATCACGGCTGATATATGCATACTGAAGGTTCTCAAGAACTTTGTAAGCGCTGTCAACTGGATTGTGGTACTGGATGGGGGGGGGTTTAGGATCAATTTCGGGAGAGAATGGGTTCCAGCATCCTGAAACGATAACAGCTGTAATAATGGCAGATATAATAAGTGTGTTAATTCGAGTTTTTATGGACATAATAACCATATTTTCCTTACTCATAAGAGAATGCACCTCCGATTCATATGGTTTTAACACTACAATAGGAAAATTGTTCCTGATCGGTTTTTCGTCAAGAATATTGAAATCAGTTGACGCTGGCATCAGCTGTCGTCATTTTCAATCAGGAGGACTCATTGATTAATATTATACTTTGTTTGATAATTCCGCTTTTTGGCCAGGTTTCTACCGTGGACCAGGCTATCGAGTTATATCTCATGGGGGATATGAACAACAGTATTATAGCTCTGGAAGATCTCATGGCCGGGGGCACTCTCTCTCTGGATGAGAAAATCAGAGCGTACCACAGACTGGGCGCTGCATATTTCGGAATAGGAGATCATGACAGAATGGAATCGGCATTTTACAGCCTGCTCCAGCTTGATCCCTACTACGATCTCGGCCCATGGGAGAATCCTCAGCTGCGAAGCCTGCTTGAAAATATCAAGCAGGAAAGCATGTCAACTGTTCTTGTTCAGGGGTCCCCGGGCGGCGCTCTGGTTTTCATGAACGGTGAATACGTTGGCTCAGCTCCCTACATTAAGGATAATCTATTAAGCAATCGGACATACTCGTTCACCATTATAGCAGATGGTTACGAAACAGTGGTGCAATCCTGCACTACACTTCCAGGACAGCTTCATACATTGGCCTATCAGATGACACCTGTTCCAGTATCCACCGAAATCGCCGCTCTTGATACGGCAGATGCCGGTGGAATAACCGACCCGATAACGGTCGCTTCACAGGGAACTCCAACATCATATGGTCAGGGAGTGCATCCGGATTTTATTCAACCGGATACGTCAATCACCGTCAGTTCTTCTAATTCGGGATCAATAACCATTGATCAGCTTAATGCGCTTCTTCATGGCGGCGTACAGATGACATCCCTCGGTGGTGTCGGCCCTCTGTCAACTGATAGAGAGGATTACGAAGTAGCCGGCACGAGTCAGGGACTTGTGGGAGATCTCAACAGGTATGCAAATTCAGGGGGCACTATCGAAACGTCATCCGAAAATCAGGCAAGAATGGTTTTCTCAGATGTAAACATAGATACAGAAAGCGTACTCCAGACAGATCCCGGATCTTCTTACAGATCCAGAACCGCAAGCGAGGTTAGAGAAGTACTGACGTCCAAAGAAAGTGCTGTAATATTCATTTACAACAAGCATCTCAGGGCGGATCCTCTGCTTTCCGGTACAGTTCTGATAGAAATGATGATTGAACCGAGTGGCCGTGTTTCCAACGTTTCTATTCTGGATTCAACAACAATGAATCCCGCATTCGACCTTGAACTCGCCTCAATAGCGGAAACGTGGAGGTTCGGTGCTGTGGATGAAAATGAAGGACCTCTTCCGGTAATATACCCATTCCATTTCTCCCGCTGATCCCCAGGGGCAGGAGTTTAAGCTCCATACCAGCTGCAACGAAGCGGTAAGGAAGGTCGCAATGATAGGAAAATGGAGGATATTTTGAGCGAAAAAAGAGTAATCGAAATACTGAAATCATGCGACGCCCTGCTTGAGGGACATTTCAGATATACATCGGGCCGTCATGGAAAGCGATATTTCGAGAAGATCCGCATTGTTCAGGAGCCGCAGTATGTTGACGAACTTGGCAGGATGATGGCTGCAGTGATGGATGACATAAGAGAAGATATAGATCTTGTATGCGCCCCCGCATATGGGGCTGTAGTTTTCGGATTCGCGACTGCCCTTCATATGGGAAGAAGCTTTGCATTTCTGCAGAGGAACAGCGAAGGAAGAATGTCTGTCAGATCAGGTTTCAGGGACATTGTTCGGGGCAGCAGGATACTTCTTGTTGAAGATGTCTGCACTACTGGTGGCAGTATCGCCGAATCGATTGATACACTTAACTCCGCGAGCGCTGAAGTCGTTCAGATTGGTCTGATCGTAGACAGAACCGCAGGTAAGCTGAAGTTCAAATCCCCATACAGATCTCTGCTCAGCGTTGAGGCAGTAAGCTGGGATGAGGAAGAATGTCCTTTATGCGGAGAAGATATTCCAATAACTGTACCCGGTTCATCCGGTAAGAAAAGTAAGAAATAGCCGGGAGCTACTTACAGGACTTGACCAGATTTCTTCCCGCCTTCTTTGCTCGGAACAGAGCTGAATCTGCAGCGGCTATCAGTGAAAAGGAGTGTTTCTCGGAATTCACGGTCGTGCAGCATCCAATACTGCAGGTAATTCTCAGGTTATTAATTTCGTTGACGATCTGAAGGGTCTCGGTTTGCGTTCTGATACGATTGCCGATTGTAATACACTCCTCTTCCTCGGTTCTTGGAAGAACTATGAGGAACTCCTCACCTCCGTAGCGACCTATTCTGTCAAAAGATCTGCAGCTCTGAGTTAGAAGGTCCGAGAATCTAATAAGAACTTCATCACCAGTCTGGTGACCATAGGTGTCGTTCACTGTCTTGAATCTGTCCAGATCCAACATCAGTATGCTCGTTGGGGTCGCATCTCTCCTACCCCTGTCAAGCTCCATACTCAATTCCTTGAGGATAGCAGCATGGTTCAGCAATCCAGTTAGGCTGTCGATCCGGACAAGATACTTAAGACGATTATTGAGGTCTATCAGCTTCCTCTCCAGCCGCGCGGTTCTCACTCCGGCACCAATTCTGGCCTTAAGTTCTACCAAGTCCGTGTTCTTTGAGATGTAATCGTTCGCGCCGGCTTTCAGAGCCCTGCTGATGTCATCCGATCCTTCCCTTGCACTGTTAATGATGATATAGCAGACATTCTCATCATCAAGCATTCGGATTCCCCGACAGACTTCTATACCATCCATTCCGGGCATCATCCAGTCAAGCAGAACTACGGAGCATTCCTTCTGTTTTATACTCTCAAGAGCGTCCGTACCGTTGTTTACAGTTATCGGGTCGTAACCGAGGTCGGATACAACCTTTGAAAGAATCTTCAGGTTAATCGGGTCATCATCCACAATAAGTATCTTCATATTATCGCCAATCGGTAGAATCAGCATCAATATTAACCGGTTATGAAGGGGAAACAAGACTCATTCCAGTTATGTGGAATATTCGATAGGAATAATCTGGTTATGGAGCCTGATTGAAAAATGACGACAATTGTCTGTAGAGTTTCGGGGCTTTCTTCTTCATCATTTCAGGTTTTTCAAAAAAAGCTTCAACTGAACAGGCAAAGAACTCGGCTGGATTTGTCCCGGCGTACTGGCGAAGCATGGATTTCCCCTTATGAACTTTTTCGAACTCCCTTTGCATTACTTCTACCCAGGGCCTGTATGCTCCAAGGGAGAGCTCATCAGGAACACCATCGGGATGATATCCGTCAAGCACATGTGCGAACTCGTGATACCCGACATTGTAACCGTCGTTATCATGCTGAAATCCGCGAAGGAGGTGGGGCAGGGAGAGTATCACGCTCCCCGATGAATGCACAAGTCCAGCTGCCGCTGAGGAGCAGCCCTGCAGGTCGGTCGAATATGAGCCATCGGTCCTGAAACCCCCGGGATAAACGAGGATATCACCAAAGTCTCTGTACTCCCATTCAGGTCTTTTGAAGACAAGACGGACCGCTGTAGCAGCAACGAGCAGCTGTACTTTCCTTGTGATCTCAACATCATCCACACCGGTGATTGTATGTTCCTCGAGGAATATGGCTATGTCAGCTTCATAGGTCCGTTTGTCGTCCTCGTTCATCGAGCTGTAAAACGTTACAAACTCCGACAGTATACCTCTATCCTCGTTACTGAGCGGGTTTTTCGAGATACTTCTCCGTCTTCTGTACTTCGGATAGTATATGCCCAGATAATAAACAGCACCGACTGCGAATGTGAAAGGTACAGCTATCAGCGCCCTGCGGGTAACCAGGAACGGAACGCTGAAAAGAAGGCAGGCCAGGAATGTTATTCCCAGCCTTGCCTCTATCTTCCCGCGTGGAAATATTTCCATGCAGCCTATACCTCTTTAATGAAATGCCGCTCTACGTGAATACGCTTCAATTCCATTTTGAATATTTCCCTGTCCGTCTGCTCGCTTTTCAGCTCCTCATTGGCTTCAGCGAGTCTGTGTTTTTCAAGGCGGAAAGCTCTCCAGGCCTTGCTGTAGGCTTCCTTGAGTGCTACCAGCTCTTCAGGCTCAAGCTTGCTGTCCTCAGCCTTATCAGCAGCATCCCTTGCCTTCTCAAAGGCAATCCTTGCCTCTGAGGCAAGTAGGGTCTCTTCCTTGACTTCCTGTTTGAACTCTTTGATCTCATCTTCGCTGAAGCTCATTTCCTCCTTGATACCCTCTTCGAGTTCATCCAGCAGGGGTGCCAGGAAATCTCTCATGTCCTCGATAAACCCACGGTATCTCTCGACAGTTTTCTTCAGTTTTTTCTCTCTGCGGATATTGTGCAACTGATTGAGTTTTTCCTGCCAGTCATGCAGCTGTCGGATGCTATCTACGAGATCTCGTCTCACAGCATTCTTATAATGGATGTCCGTCTTGAGTTGTCTCTCGACAATAGTGTGTTCAGTCATTGATATGCTCCCTTTAATGTATTCGATAAAGTATTACGTATTCTTTGCGTAGCCCCGATAAATTGTTCAGAAAAGGCTTTCTGTCAAGGTTGAATGCACGGGAGTCATCAGAAGAATATTTCTAAACCCGCGCATGGATCGAAGATATGGTCTCCTATGTTGTTCCGGAGGAAGCTGCAGCCAATAAAAAATTTCACTGGAGCCGATGACCATGAAACACGCATCTCCCCTCTCTGAAGCGGCAGGCTTCTTATCCATACAAGCCTGTAGTCAAGCGCAATCCCGATGCGGTCTCCGAAGCTGTACCCTCCAAGCAATCCGAATCCCCAACCGGCCAGTGTACTCCTTCCATCCTCCCTGGGAAAGGCTGCCTGGGCACCGAGCATCAGTTGCAGCGGTAAGTTGTAAACAAGCTGGGTTTCCATACCCGTGTATAGAACTGAGAAAGTATCATAATCCTCCGAATTCACCCTGTGGTACAGGATATCGAAAACGATGGGAGATGGAGTTCTGAACAGCACTCCGACCATATATCCAGGGCTGTTTTCTATTCCGGACAGACCAAATCTTACATTCAGCGCCACAGGGTTACCCGTGCTTCCAAGGAAAGCCCTGACACCTCCCTTTTCGACAGGATTGGAATTGTACCTGACATTGACAGCAGTAATAATCCTTATGATGTCCCATGAATCGGAACAGCCGCTCAGGAAACATCCCGTCGAATCCTTCGATCGTAATATGTATCAAGAAAAGAATCATCATCATCCGTATCCTCATCCCTGTCAGTTCCCTCGTCATCAGTACTGACCTCAGCTTCACCGGCATCCGGCAGGGGAGGGTTATCTTCCTCTCCAGAACATATTCCTGGCATGAGTGTCACAGCGGCGCTCAGCAGCAGAATATTGAGCATCATATTATCAGCTATTCCTCGAATCACGTGATTGTTCCGCATCCTTCTCAAGGGCGGCGTAACTGAATCTGATCCCCTCTACCGGGTCGAACCCCAATACCTCAACAGCCTTCATGACAGCTTCCTCCGACTGAGCCTCGATCTCAACGAATCGACCAAACCACAGCTCATCAAGGCATATCTGGGCGTCACCGATCCTGCATTCCCGTCTTGTTTTCTCGTATCTGTACACAACGCCATAACCCAGAAGACCGAAGAGCTTCAGCGCATCCTCCTGTGAGCACTCAAGGACAGCTTCCTGCTCATGCCTGACTTTAAGGGCTGTCGCCGGAAGCGGTTTCTTCACCGTTACAAGGGTACCCCTATCAGAGTTTCTGAGACGAAGAAGAGTATCCATCATTCGCAACGGACCACCCATCAGGTCAAGTACCAGATTATTCTCTTTGACTGGATCTCCCGGCAGGATCCCGTTGCGCTCAAGGCGAAGTTCCACGTCACGAAAATCATCCACCTTGAACTTCAACTCCATTTCAAGCAATGTTACGCCCCCTTCGGTTTGAATACTGATTGACCTTTGTACTATGATAACTTAAATTCCACCGTTACGGAGGACTAGTCTAATTGGTAAGGCAGCGGATTTGAAATCCGCCGGGTTTAATCCCTTCGGGGTTCGAGTCCCCGGTCCTCCGCCATGTTTGACTTCTAAAAAAAAGGAGCCCCTTGCGAGGCTCCTTCAAATAGTCTGCAGATGCAGTCTAGAGCATTCCGCCGCTTGTGACCACCCAGCTGCCGTTCTCAAGCATGAGTTCGACTTCATCCTCGTCGGTCTCGCCCATGAATGTTATCTCGATAACTACAACAGCAAAATCGCCATCAATTTCGCTACTCTTAATCTCGTATTCGACTGCTGACATCATTGCGAGCATGCCCTGAACCATCTCTTTTTCTTCATCAGACATATCGGTTATTTCAGACCGCTCTTCTTCCGGCAGATACTGCGCCATGGCATCTAAATCTCCGGATTTCATAGCATCAAACATACCTTTGACAGCATCCTCTGGACTGCTGGCGCCGCCTCCGCCACCACATGCCATAACAATAAGGCCGACAAAACCAAGAACTGCTAGAATCTTACGCATATTAACCTCCACAAAAAAGTATCAGAAGTTTTACAGCTTCCGTGAGAATGGAAAATGTCACCCCTGAAGACCTGACACGAATAACGAATACTACAACTCAACAGGCTCTGAAGTCAACAGGGATTCATATATTCATTCCCCATGGTTCTCATGCAAGAACTGTATTCCTAGAAAAGCTGTTCCAGAACCGGAGAGCCGGTGACCTTCCACGATGATTCCTCCCAGGCGAACTGAATTGAAAGGGAATACCCCGAGAGCCAGGTGAACAGAACATCGGCATTCCTGCCTCTCAAGGAGGCTTCCTCCGATATGATATTCTCAAGCGGGGGCAGGTAAACTCCCTCAAGCATCCTGGAAACGAAATCCTCTGCGTCCATCCATTCAAGATCCCATGTCGTCAGTCCGGAGCCGGATTCCCTTAGAAGGGTTTCTACCAGACCGGGATCAGCGGCAACCAGTTCCTTAAGCTGCTGGTAACTCGATTCGATCTGAACCCTGACGCTTTCGGACATCAGATCCAGAAATCGTTCCCCATCTCTGTTCTCAACAGCATACAGCAGATCCCAGGTGGAATCCACAGGAGTTGATGACGCGACCGATGAAATCGAGATGATCGCCAGTAAGCTGATTATTGTATTGCGCAGTATATCCATGTTCTGCCTTCCCGCAAAACGCTGATTGAAGCGCGTTTTGTAACCTCGCAGTTGATCCGGTGACATCCAGCTTCGAGATGGTTCTGCCAGAGTATGGCTCCGGATTGACTGATGGTTACTTCCCCCGCTCCGGGAAGATTCAGCAATATGCCGCCCTCCTCCCTTCCGGCCCTGAAACCGGATGCGTCTCCGTACAGGATGTTACTTGTAAAACACGATCCCTCTCTGAGGGCACTTAATATCTGTTTCTCGGCTATCTCATCGGAATCCGACAGGCATGTATCGAAGAGAATGTGTGTCAAGAGTCTTCTGAACATCATATCGTAAGGAAAAACCTCTAATCCGATCCGCCCGATCCCGAATCTCAGAGCATGAGCATCTGGACCAGCGATCGCGCAGCCTCCCGTTCTCTCCCAGAACTCTACCGCAGAGGGGTCTGGATGTTCCACATGCCTGTCAGGGTACTTCAGCTTTGCTGCGGCATTGAAAGGTGAGATGCCTTTCTTCCAGAGAGACATGTAGTTCCATATTTCAACTCCCGAAAGCCCTTTGACAGCATTTCCCGCTTTCCAGGAATAGCTTCTCGTACGGGGGAGTTTCCCCGGCGCTTCCGTGGGGTGGGCGGCAATAGCTATACCGCCATTCTCGTTTACAAAGGATATCTGATCGAGTGTATCCCAGGTTCTCGGCAGCTCATCTATTCCGAAGACAAGCAGATGGCTGTTCTCCTCTGAATCCTCAAGCTCAGCTCCTGCAAGTACAAAAAGAGAGGAGTTCCAGCCTCCGAAACCCCTTTCCCTTGCATCAAGCGTGTTGTGATCATTTATTCCCAGAATGTCCACTCCTGCAGTCCGGGCTATCCGGACAACCTCTTCTATTGAACCGGTCCCATCGGACGCGTCGGTGTGAACATGAAGTACCGCTTTTTTTTCTATAAGGCTGAGCATCATGCATTCATCCCGGATCGTTGTTCTGTTCAGCTGATGGCAGCTGACTTGTCATACTTGATCCTTCTACGGATTTTCATCAGCTCGAATACACCCAGGAATATCAGCGCGGCGCCAAGAATGAATATCCAGTCAAGAATCCCCGGACCGCTGAAGTAGAGGAAACCGCTTACGAAAGGTACGTATACAGCTGTCAGTACAAGGCCGATGGATCCCAGGATGGACCAGAGCAGAGTCCTGTTGCTGAAGATATTCCTGTTGAAAATAGAGGTGAACCTGTATCTCTGAGATAGAACGTTCGCGAACTGGCAGAAAGCGATTGTAAGATATGCAAGTGTTGTCGCCCTCAGGTATGCAGCGGGAAATACAACCATATCTGCGGGAAAGATATCTCCTGTCCGGAACATGCTGAGCGCGTAATTGCCGAAAGCAAGCAGCCCGATAAGGACTCCGAGGAATAACACCTCAAAAGATGTCTGTTTGTTCATTATATGATCGCACTGCTTCCTCGGGGGCATCCGCATTATCCCTTTTTCCGAGGGATCGAAGGTAAGGCAAGTCAGGGGCATGACCTCGGCAAGCAGGTCAATAGCCAGTATCTGAAGGGCAAGTATAGGTATCGCCCAGTCACCAAGGGCTACTGCCGTAAGTCCAAATATTACGATCACAAGCTCGGCTGCATTCGTGGTCATGGAAGCAAGGACGGTTTTCTTGAGATTGGTGTAGATGGTGCGGCCTTCTCTGACAGCCTCTACCAGCGTGGGAAAACTGTCGTCAAGAAGTATCAATTCTGCGGCTTCCTTCGCAACATCCGTACCTGTTATTCCCATAGCAACACCAATATCTGCCCGTTTAAGCGCGGGAGCGTCGTTAACACCATCACCAGTTACAGCCACAACCTCGTTTTGATCCTCAAGAATATTGACGATTCTAAGCTTGTGTGCAGGGCTTACCCTTGAGAATATCACAGAATCATCCGTCATGAGAATACGCGTAAGCTCTTCATCGTCAATCTCTTCAAGTTGCTCGCCCGTATGGACGGGAGGTTCTCCCGATCTGCACAGGCCTATTTCCCTGCCAACCGCCTTCGCGGTAATGGAATGATCGCCAGTCATGATAACTATTCTGATACTGGCCTCATGACAGGCAGCTATCGCCTCTTTCACACCCTCCTTGGGGGGATCGGTCATTCCGACAAGACCGAGGAAGATGACATCCTTTTCTATCTCCTCCAGTACGTAGTCGCTTCCATCCAGCTCGAGGGGGCGGAAAGCGATGGCCAGCACCCTCAGCGCCTGGTTGGAAAACTCCTCGTTAAGGGTCCTGATCCGATCCCTGTCCTCATCGGTAATAGGTACGGCTTTACCGTTTCTGTAAATGTACTTTGAAATGGAGAGAACGCTGTCCGTTGCGCCCTTCATGGCCAGCTCTATCCTGTCGCCGAACTGCCTTACGGAACTCATCCTCTTCCTTTCAGAATCGAAGGGAAATTCATGGAGCTCCGGATTTTCCTCATCCTCCGTCGGGCTTCTGGTTCCAAGTTTTGTGGACATGCTCACCAGGGCGGCTTCTGTCGGGTCTCCGACGGGATACCAGCTCTTATGCTCCTCATCTGGAGCGTGGATTTCTGCGTTGGATGCCATCGTTCCGGCATCCATCATTACCTCTATATCAGCTATCTGCTCTTCGGTCAGGGTATTGCCATTCGAATCGAGCATGGAGCCCTCAGGCTTATATCCAATCCCGGTAAGCTTGTATTCATTGCCGTCGAACCAGATCTTTGTTACGGTCATTTCATTCTTCGTAAGAGTGCCCGTCTTGTCGGTACATATTACTGTTGTAGAACCGAGAGTTTCTACCGAAGGAAGATTCTTGACTACAGCCGAGCGTTCAGCGAGCCTTTTACTGGCAGCGGTAAGGGCAACGGTTACCTGGGCAGGGAGCGCCTGAGGAACTGAAGCAACCGCGACTCCGAGTGCGAGGATCATACTTGTCACAAGCGGGAATCCCTGCCAGAGGGCTACTACGAAGAGACCGGCGCTGAGGAGAACAACTATCAAGGTCAGCCATTTTGCCAGAATTCCCAATTCCTTCTGCAAGGTGGATTTAACGGTGGCCGTTTCCTGGGTCATATTGGCGATCCTGCCCATTTCAGTGATCATACCGGTTCTGACGACAACTCCGGTTGCGCTGCCCGTTGCAACCGTTGTGCCCATGAAGGCCATGTTCTCCTGGTCGGATATTATGCATTTGTCACTGATGGCGTTTGTACTCTTCTCCTGGGGCATGGATTCACCCGTAAGAGAAAACTCCACTGTACGGAAGTCGAAGCATTCAATAAGCCTTATATCTGCGGGGATCTTATCTCCAGCTTCAATTTCAACAATATCTCCAGGGACGAGCAGTCCCTGTGTAAGCTCGGTAAGTTCCCCGTCGACCAGCACTTTGGCGGGGGACTGGATAAGCTCTTTGAGGCGCTCCAGTATTTTACCGGCCTTGTACTCCTGAATGAAGCCTATAACGGCGTTGATTATAACTATTACGAACATTATTGCGCCGTCACGGTAACTGCCGATGGCAATTGAAACGATTCCAGCTGCGATAAGCACAAGAACGAGCAGATCCCGGAACTGCTTCAGGAAAATCATCCATTTTGGAACGGTTACATCCGATACTATCTCATTGGGACCGGTCCGGGAACGGATCTCGTCTGCAGCCTTCCTTGTTAATCCTTTTTCAGAAGATCCGAGGATTTCAAGGGTTTCACGACCAGTCAGAAGGTAAAAATCGGTGTTCTCAAGAGGTGCTGTTCTTGTACTGTCATTCTGCATCTTATAATTGTTTCCGATCCTTATGAATAACTGATCTTACCTGCTGTGATAATGGATATCCGGATTCAGGTGGATCACTTTCTCCGTCGTTTTATCTCCTTGATGACAAATGGGATGATTTCGAAAAGATCACCCACAAAACCAACATCGCAGAATTCGAAGATGGGAGCGGTTTCATCCTTGTTAATGGCTAAGATTCTGTCGGATGACTGCATTCCCACCCTGTGCTGAACCGCTCCGGATATCCCGCATGCGATGTAGGTTTTCGGCTGAACTGTTTTTCCGGTCTGTCCAACCTGGTGCGGATACGAAATCCAGCCAGCATCTATTGCAGCTCGGCTTGCACCTATACTTCCGTCCAGAAGATTGGCAAGCTCCTGCAGAAGAGCAAAATTTTCAGGGCTTTTCATCCCTCTGCCGCCTGATACAATCACCTCAGCCTCGGATATGTCCACGGAGCCTTCATCAAGAGGATTGAATTCCAGTACTTCTGTTCTGCTTACAAGGTCGGTAAGTGACAGTTCTATCTTCTCAATCACGCCGTCTCTGTTTTTATCAGGATCCATGGCTTTCATAACCCTTGGCCTTACGGTCGCCATCTGAGGTCTTGTGTCCGAACATACGATTGTAGCCAGTATATTCCCTCCGAAGGCGGGTCTTGTCTGAAGAAGACCACCGGATTCAGAGTCGATCGCAAGTTCAGTACAATCGGCAGTAAGCCCCGTATTTAGGTTCTTTGCGATCCTGGGCATGAGGTCGCGCCCTGTAGTAGTTGCAGCAGCCAGTACAACCGCAGGCTTTTTCTCGATGATCAATCTTTCGGCAATTCGGGAGAACGGTTCTGTCCTGAAATGTCTAAGCTGAACATCTTCCGCAACATATACGGTATCTGCTCCGTAACTGATGAGTTCTGCAGGCCAATTGCGGGCTTCTTCAGTAAGGAGAACCACCGATACGGAGCTATCGTCAACTTCGGCAAGCCTTCGGGCCTCTCCAAGGAGTTCCAGTGTGCTGTGGTCAATCGTGCCGTCACGCTGTTCAGCAAGCACCATAATGCCCGAATACTGATCTATCTCGGTTTCACCCGTTTCACCGATCCTGATGATTATGGCTCCGTAGGAGCAAGATGATTCGCAGGCGCCGCACAATGTACATTCATCACTGATAACGGCCAGGGAATCCTCCATTGCGATAGCCCCGAAGGGACATGCAGGCACACACTCACCGCATCCTACACAGGTATCCTTACGTACTTCAATACTTGCCATCAGGGGACCTCCGAACCGAGAAGGGAATCGACCAGCAGTTTTGCCAGCTTCTCGGATTCACCATGGTGAATTTCTCCATTTGAGAGAATCTCGGGAGTTGTGATCTTAACAACCCTTGTAGGTGATCCATCAAGACCAACCTCATCCTCAGGAAGTTCGAGATCTTCTCTGCCCCAGACAGGAATCTCGATTTTTCGGGATTTCATTTTCCCTCTGAGGGAGGGAAGTCTTGGAGTGTTGGCGTCTTTCAGCACAGTGATAACAACGGGAAGAGAGGATCTGATCACCTCGCAGCCACCTTCAACGTAGCGCTCTGCAACAATACTGTCCTGATTCAGTTCCCGAACGAAACCCACGAAGGTAATCTGGGGCCAGTCAAGAGAAGCTGCTATACTGGGGCCCGTCTGAGCGGTATCTCCATCTATGGCCTGCTTACCTGTCATTACTATGTCTATATCACCTATTTTTTCCACAGCCTTCGCAAGGGTATGGCTGGTTGCCCAGGTATCAGCGCCTGCAAACGCCCTGTCGGAAAGAAGAACTGCCTCATCAGCTCCCATGGAAACCGCTTCTCTGAGAACTGCCTCGGCCTGGGGTGGTCCCATTGTTATAACAGTGACCGTTCCACCTAATTTGTCTCTCCACTTCATGGCTTCCTCAAGGGCATACTCGTCAAAGGGGTTCAGTATGGATGGAATCCCCTCTCGGATAAGTGTGCCTCGCTCTTCGTCTATCCGTACCTCAGCGGTATCGGGAACCTGTTTTACTGCAACGACAATCCGCATTTTACTACTTCCCTCTGGCGGCCGTTTCCTTAATCAGTGCAGAAGCTATCACGCTGCGCTGTATCTGGTTCGTACCTTCATATATCTGAGTGATTTTTGCGTCCCGCATCATTTTCTCAACGGGATATTCCTTCATGTAACCGTAACCGCCCAGAATCTGAACGGCGTCCGTTGTAACCTTCATAGCCACATCACTTGCAAAAACTTTCGCCATTGCGGATTCCTTTTCGTATTTCCTTTCCCCTGCATCGATCATCCTTGATGCACTGTATACAAGTGCCCTCGCTGCTTCGACCTGTGTCGCCATGTCGGCAAGCATGAATTGAATGCCCTGGAAGGAATCAATCCTGTGTCCGAACTGCACCCTTTCAGAGGCGTACTTTGCCGCCTCGTCAAGGGCTCCCTGTGCAATACCGAGGGCCTGTGCCGCTACTCCGGGGCGGGACTTGTTCAAGGTTTTCATGGCTACAAGGAATCCATGGCCCTCCCGTGCAATAAGGTTCTCAGCGGGAATCCGACAATCCTCAAAGATCAATTCCATGGTCGAAGATGCTCTGATACCCATCTTGTCCTCTTTTTTACCGTAGCTGAATCCAGGGGTACCCTCTTCAACTATGAAGGCGGAAAGACCCCTGGTTCCTCTGGATGGATCGGTCTGGGCGATAACCGTGTATATCTGAGCTTCACCGCCGTTTGTAATCCACTGCTTTGTTCCATTGAGCACGTAGCTGTCTCCATCTTTAACAGCTTTTGTCTTTACTCCTCCGGCATCGCTTCCGGCTTCAGATTCTGTGAGAGCGAAAGCTGCAAGCTTTTTTCCCGAAGCAAGGTCGGGAAGATATTTCTTTTTCTGTTCTTCGGATCCTGAAATGAGAATCGGCATAGCGCCCAAAGCATTGGCCGCATAAGAAACGGCAACTCCGCCACAAGCTTTGCTCAGTTCCTCAGTTGCCACGGTAAGCGCCATGGAACCACCACCGAACGTCTCTGCAAAGCCCCCGTACTCTTCGGGAATATAGATACCGTTAAGATCACTTTCTGCCATAACCTTTATGATCTCGCGAGGAAACCTGTTCTCCTCATCCAGCTCCGCGCGAACGGGCAGGATGTACTTCTCCGCTATCTTTGCGCAGAGATCCTTCAAATCGTTCAATTCTTCCGAAAGATAATAATTCACTCTAAACCATCCTCTCAAGTTTTTTCAATGCGCCCTGGGCGGCCTTTCTACAGGCTGCCCTGCGGGTAGCTCCGGTTCCCTTCCCCGCATATTTCCCCTCTATTCTAACTGTAATTGTGAAAACAGGATTATGATCCGGACCACTCCGGCTGGTCAGTGAGTATTCAGGAAGCTTCAGTCCCTCTGACTGACAATACTCCTGAAGCTCACTGCGGGCATCTGACAGTGGGCCGGAATCATCTGACTGCTTCAGAATCTCCCTTGTAATGAACTCCCTGGCTGACTGAAGTCCTGAGTCAATATATATGGCACCGATCAGGGATTCAACAACATCAGCTGTCAAGGATTCAAGTGCCCCGCCAGAACTCACAAAACTCCTGCCTACATAAGCCAGACCGTCAAGACCCAGCCTTCTGCCGTGGTTTGACAAATTATCTTTCTGAACGATCCTTATCTTCCTCCTGGTCAGAACTCCCTCCGGTTCATCCGGAAACTCCGTCAGGAGATACTCCCTTGTTACAAGTTCCAATACAGCATCACCCAGAAACTCAAGTCTTTCATAATCGTTTCCGGGACAGCTTGAATTTGTGACGGAACTATGAGTCAGTGCCTTTTCAAGAAGCGTGCGGTCGCTGAATCGGTATTTCAGTATCTCCTCAGCCTCAGGCACCGGATCACCGGTCATAAGATTACTCTCCTGAGTACTTCTTCAGGGCAATCGTAACATTATGCCCGCCGAAACCCAGTGAATTTGAAAGGGCGTACATGATATCGGCTTTCCTTGCTTTTCCAGGTATATAATCGAGATCACAGCCTTCATCAGGATTCTGCAGAGTGGCGGTTGGAGGCAGAACGCCGTCCCGTAATGCGAAAGCGGTGAATATCGCCTCTACTGCACCGGCAGCCCCAAGCATGTGCCCGGTAACAGACTTGGTGGAGGATACAGCGATCCTCATAGCGTTCTTGATACCAAGCGCCGTTTTTATGGCTTCTGTCTCGTTAATATCGTTCAGGAGTGTGGATGTTCCGTGGGCGTTGATATAGCCGATATCCTCCGGCTCTATCCCGCTATCCTGCATGGCAAGCTTCATTGCCCTTGCTGAACCTTCACCGTTCTCGGCAGGTGCTGTTATATGAAACGCGTCACAGGTCATTCCGGAACCTGTTACTTCGGCAATTATTGTCGCTCCCCTTTTCACGGCATGATCGAGTTCTTCCAGCATGATAACAGCACCGCCCTCGGATAGAACAAAGCCGTCACGGTCACGATCAAAAGGACGGGAGGCGGTCTGGGGATCGTCATTTCTTGTGGAAAGTGCTTTGAGCTGGCAGAATCCTCCTACGCCGGTCAGGGTAAGCGGGGCTTCAGACCCACCCGCAAGAATGGCATCTACTCTTCCCAACCTGATCATATCCACAGCTATCGCAATGGCATGACCGCTACTGGCGCATGCGGTTACAGTTGATAAATTCAGACCCTTTGCTCCAACATCAATTCCCACTCTTCCGGCGGCGATATTGCTTATCATCATGGGGCAGAAGAAAGGATTGATCCTGCTTACACCCCGCTCCAGGGCGACTTTATGCTCTCGTTCGAGGGTAGTAATACCACCAATCCCGGATCCTATGATAACACCGAGTCTGGTAGGATCGATATTATTTTCTATGCCGGACTCGTTATAAGCTTCACGGGCTGCTATCATGGCGAACTGGGTGTACCTGTCGGTTCTCTTTGCTATTTTTCTGTCCAGATAATCCAGGGGATCGAAATCCTTCACTTCTCCAGCTATCTGACTGGTGAAATTCTCTGGATCGACGATGGTCATTCTCCGGATTCCACTTTTGCCGGATTTAGCGTTTTCCCAGTTCTCGGAAGCCGTTTTCCCGATAGGCCCTATAACACCGGCTCCAGTTATTACAACACGCTTATGCATAGAATCAATCCTCTGTCCTAAAGAAGTAAACGCTCTACTATCCATCTCTGCAGTACCGCACCGCAGTATACTGACTGCGGTGCGTTCAATTCATCAGAACCAAGGGTTACTGATCGAGGTCTTTTGCTCTCAGATACTCGATTACTTTGCCAACCGTAGTAAGTTTTGTTGCTTCATCTTCATCAATTCGAAGGCCGAAGGCATCTTCAAAACCCATGATGAGTTCATACTGATCAATTGAGTCAGCTCCAAGATCTGTATCAAACTGTGCTTCCACTGTTACCTGCTCGGGTTTAACACCCAGCTTGTCAATTATGATTTCGGTTACACGGCTTTCAAGTGACATATTCAATTTCCTTTCTCACGTTGTCAATCCACCATCTACCGGAAGTACTACCCCGGTAATATAAGAAGAAACATCATCAAGTAGAAAATGTACCGCATCAGCGATATTTTCAGGTTGGCCCATTCTCTTAAGCGGAACCCTGCCAGCATAATCTTCCCTGATTTTTTCGGAAAGTTCCCTGGTCATTTCAGTTTCGATAAACCCCGGGGCTACTGCGTTTACGCGGATATTTCTAGCGGCAAACTCCCGGGAGAGAGACCGCGTAAGACCCAGAAGACCAGCTTTCGTTGATACGTAATTAACCTGTCCCGGTGCACCGAGCAGAGCTACTACGGAAGAAATATTGACAATGGATCCTTCTTTCTGCCGGAGCATGCCGCGGGAAAACGCCCTGCACATAAGGAAAGCACCGGTCAGATTAACATTGAGGACAAGGTCCCAGTCATTTTTTTCCATTCGCATAATAAGCCCATCGCGTGTAATGCCCGCGTTGTTCACAAGCCCGAATACAGGTCCTTGTTCTTTCTCGATCCTGCCGGTGGTCTCCTGTACCGCATTCTCATCGGTAATATCAAGAACCCAGGGGCTGAATGAGTCTCCGAGTTTGTCCGATGCAGTCTTGAGGTCATCCTCCAGAACATCACAGCCTGCAACTGACCAGCCGGATTTCACAAGCTTCTCAGAAATCGAATATCCTATACCCCTTGCAGCACCGGTCACTACAACCAGTCTCTTCATCAAAACCTCCATGCTTGTTCCTACCAGTGCAGTATCATTCCACCCCATGTAAGTCCTGCACCAAATGCAGCAAGAACCACTGTACTTGAATCCTTTATCGTGTTATCCCTAACGGCTTCATCAAGAGCCATGGGAATAGAAGCCGCAGATGTGTTGCCATACTTCTGAATATTTATATAAACCTGTTCAGGTCTAAGTTCAAGTGCCCTGGCCGTTGCGTCGATAATTCTCAGGTTCGCCTGGTGTGATACAAGAAGGTCAACATCCTTCTTCTCCGTTCCATCCATTTTAAGAGCTTCCATACATGAATCATGCATTGCCCTTACCGCGTGCTTGAAAATTCTTGCGCCGTTCATATGAATAGTATGCTCATTATTATTGACGGTTTCAATCGAAGCAGGTTTTCTGGTTCCTCCTGCCGGTTGCAGCAGGTGTTCACCCAGAGAGCCATCACTACCCCAATGATAGCCTCCCAGCCTCCCGCCGGGTCCTTCAGACGATACGGCAACCGCTCCGGCTCCATCACCAAAAAGGATGCAGCTTGACCTGTCAGTCCAGTTAGTGATCTTGGTCAGGCAGTCTGAGCCCACTACTATGAGCTTATCCATCATTCCGGATTCAATGAATGCCTTTGCCTGTACAAGTCCGTAGATAAAAGCAGTGCATCCTGCTTCAAAATCGTAAGCAGGTATCTTTCCCATCCCGAGTCTGTCGGCCACCAGCGCCGCAGTTGAAGGAAAATAGTAATCGGGTGTGACAGTTCCGACAATAATGCCCTGAACATCCTCCGGTTTCCATCCTGCCATCTTCATGGCACTTTCAACGGCTACAACCACCAGATCTGAGGTTGCTGTGGAATCGTCGGTTTTTCGGCGTTCCTTTATGCCGGTCATTTTTGTGATCCACTCATCTGAAGTATCTATTATTTTCTCAAGATCGGCATTTGTGATTACACCATCCGGAACCGCATGCCCTGAACCAACAATATAAGCGTTCCTACTCACCGTTTCTCCAATCTCAAGTTATCGTACGACCGATCTCCTGCCGGATTCTGTCGCTAACCCCGCTTCTATAAAAATCGCACGCAGCAACGATGGCGTTCTTTATTGCCTTCGCGGTACTGCTGCCGTGAGCTACTATTGAAACTCCGTTCAGTCCGAGTAACGGAGCTCCCCCATACTCGGCCGAATCCAGTCTTTCCCAGAGCTTTGAAAAAGAATGTCTCATCAGTAGATATCCAGCTCTGGAGGCCCAATGGCGTTTCATCTCCAGGTAGAGTGATCCTCCAACAAGATCGGCTATCGATTCGAAAGTCTTTAGAAGAATATTGCCTGTAAACCCATCACATACAATAACATCGGCCTCTCCTTTGAGTATGCCGTCACCCTCTATGTTCCCAAGAAAGTTCAGGCTGGAATCTTCCAGCATTCCGTAAACTTCCTGATTCACCGAAGGTCCTTTGGTTCTTTCATGACCTACGTTAAGCAGTGATATCCTGGGGTTATCTATACAAAAAACACACTTCGAATAAGCCTCTCCCATAAGGGCGAACTGAAACAGCTGATTCTTGTTACAACCGATGTTGGCTCCTACGTCCAGTACAACGATAGGGTTGTTCTGGGTAGGAATGGTCGCAGCTATTGCAGGCCTGGGAACACCTTCTATTCTTCCAAGTGCAAAAAGGCTGGCAGCCATCATTGCTCCGGTATTACCGGCACTAACCATGCCCTGTACAAGGCCTTTCTTCTGAAGCCCCGCCATGACAAGCATGGAGCTGTCCGGTTTGCTCTTGAGAGCTTCAGCGGGATGGTCGTCCATGGTTATTACCTGAGAAGCGTGCTGTATGGTTATGGGTAGTTTGGCTCCTTTGCTTCTGGAAAGAAGCCTTGAGAGCACATCTCTGTCCCCGACCAGTCTGATTGCCACATTTTCTGTGGTCGATCTGCTGCAGTCTCTGAAGAACTCGACTACCCCGTGGACTATCACTGAAGGGCCATTATCCCCCCCCATGGCATCCACGGCAATGCTGATTGGCTCAGGCAATGGCGGGACCATTCATCAGCATGGAATTCAGAAGACTACCCCTCTTCCGGTGAGATGACCTGCCTGCCATCGTAGAAACCACAATGTCTGCAGACCCTGTGCGGGATCCGCGGTTCACCGCACTGGGGGCAATTGCTGGTAGACTTCGCTTTCAGCGCATCGTTTGCTCTTCGTTTATCTCTTCTTGTAGATGAGTGTCTTCTTTTTGGTACTGGCATAGTTCCTTCTCATTTCCTCTAATGTAACCCTAACGACATTTTCTCATTGATTTAATACAGAATGTTATCCAGGAATATACTCAATTATAATATATCCCGGCACAGTCAGGAGAGCAGAGCAGTTTACCGGGGATTGAGAGTAAGACTGCTTCCTGTACGGCAGCGAATATACTCAGCTTACCGGATTGAGATATCACTTCTCTCTGTTCGTCAGATGCGGGATCGGGGCTCCAGGCGTACTCCCGATAAATCTCCTCGGTGATACTGAAGGTTGTCGGCTCAAGGCATCTCGCACACGGTGTTCGGAAATGCGCGTCAAACCCGCCGCTGCACAGGATAGCGTCGTCTCTATAATCGACCTGAAGCTCCAGGATTCCCTCACGATCGAACGGCTCCACATCTTCTATATTCCATTCGACCTTCTCAAGGGGTATGGTGAATACTCCCCTGTTTATACCACGGGAAAGACTCTTAAGGTCGATCACCAGTTTTACGGTATCGAGTTTCATAAAGTATTTTTTATGTGACGGAATTCTTCAATTACTTTATCAAGAATACTGTCCCTTTTCTCAGAGGAATCGGATTGGGCGTATATCCTGGCGAGCGGTTCCGTGCCGGACAATCTTATGAGTACCCAGTCACCGCCTTCCAGTATCATCTGCACGCCATCCGTCCGGTCGATAGAATGGACAGCCAAACCTGCTATCTCCGATGGATCAGATTTGAAGTAGTTCTCCCTGATATGTTCTCCGAGAGAATCGTCAAGGGGAAGGTCTTCGCGCGAAGTATAAATCCTGCCGTACTTCTTCTGAAGATCATCCAGTTGTGCGGCAAGGCCCTTGCCACCCGCACAGACCATTTCCGCTGCGAGAAGGCATGCCAGTATCCCGTCTTTCTCAGGAATATGATCCATAATCGACAGGCCACCGCTTTCTTCACCGGCAAGAATTACATTCCCGCAAAGCATCTCCGCTCCCAGATACTTGAACCCTACGGGTGTAACTATTGTTTCAAACCCATGATCCCGGGCGATTCTATCAATGAGACTGCTTGTTGTTATCGATCTGACGGCAGTTCCGGTAAAACCTTTAACTTCTATTAGATAATTCAGAAGGAGGGGAAGAAAATCATGGGGTGAAACAAATTCACCATTTTCGTCGATTATCCCGAATCGGTCTGCATCTCCATCGGTGGCCACTCCAAGTGAGGCTCCGCTGGAAACAACGGCAAGCGCAAGATCAGCAGTACCGCTTTCCCCGGGTTCGGGATGCTGCCTGCCGGCAAAAAGAGGATCTCTCGTCCCGTTAATTACGCGAATGGAAGCGCCAAGATCTACCAGAATACGGTCAAGAAGACCCGATCCTGCTCCGGAAAATGCATCGTATACAACTTTCAGGTCGCTGTTCATGAATACGTCAGCGTTCAGGTATTTCTGAATATCCTTTGAATAATCAGTTCTCAGATCTGCCTTTACGACTCGACCGGAGTCCCTTTCAGGCTTACCTCCCTCTTCGATCATTTTTTCAAGCAAAGCTGTTAAATCGCTGCCTGCAGGACCACCATGCCATGGACTGAATTTTATCCCGTTGTAAAGAGGAGGGTTATGGCTGGCTGTAAAATTGATAACTCCGCCGTGCCCCCCCTTTCTGCAGGCGTGAGAAAGAACAGGTGTAGGGCAGGGTCCACGGGAAAGTAAGACTTCGAATCCGTATCCGGCCATCCGGTCAGCTGTAGACTCCGAGAGCTCAGGAGATAGAAACCTGCAATCACCACCGATCACAATACTGTTTCGGCCTTCTCTGTGCAGCAGCAGTCCGATTGCGTCCACTACGCGGTTAACTCTTTCCCATGTAAATTCCCGCGCTATGATACCCCGCCATCCGGAGGTTCCAAATTTGATTTTCACTACTCCCCGTCTCTGAAATACTGCAGAGCTCTCTGGACCGTTTCATCATGAGGGGTCATTATTCTATAGTACATCTCCCGATCCCATGTTCTCGCTGCAATTTCCGTGAAAAGGGACCGTTCTATGTAGTACAGGTTATCTCTGAATTCACCGTCCTCCCATTCAAAGCCCTCTTCAGTGATATAACTTCTGAAATCGGCAACACACGTACTGTCAGGCCAGAAATCGGTTTCAATATCATGCTCGAGCACATAATCAGTGGCATACTTGAAAAATACTGATGCTGCATAGAGCTCAATAGGAAGCGAACCGGATATTTCGTGTGTTTCAACAGTAATGTCGGGCACGATCCCCCAATTTTGCAGTGTATCCTCGGAGCCGCCATCCAGGTAATCATCGTTCAGCGTTCTGTCAATACTTCTGCCATCCGGAGTGAAATACCTGGCAGTGGTCAGCTTAACACCATAATGTCCGAGGTTGGGAAATTCACCAAGGTCCATAAGGGTCTGAACCGATCCTTTTCCATAGGTTCTGCTTCCGATGAGGATAGCTACATTGTTATCCTGAAGCGCTCCGGCAACTATCTCCGATGAGCTGGCACTTCCACCATCTACCAGGATAACAAGGTCACCGTTGAAACTCATTCTGCTCACAGTGTAGTAATTATCTTCACCTACCGCATTTCCCCGGGTGGAAACCACCAGTGTCCCGGATGGAAGAAAGAAATCGGCTACATCTACAGCTGCCGAGAAGAGTCCGCCGGCGTTGCCTCTAAGATCGAGTATCAGATTCTCGGCACCCTCCTCAACAATGTCCTTCAGAGCGTTTCTGACTTCTTTCCGAGTCTCTTCTCCAAACCTGGAAAGACGTATATAACCTGTGTCATCATCAATCATGAATCCGGCGGGAACGGAGGGCAGGTCAATGATATCCCGCTCTATTTCGAAATTGATGGAATCCGGCAATCCGGGCCGGGCAACGGTAAGATCAACCGTACTGCCCCGAGGGCCTCTGATCTGCATGACGGCTTCAGTAGTTGTCAGACCTGTTGTTGAAACCCCGTCAATTTCAACGATCTTATCTCCAGCCCTCATACCTGCCCTGAACGCGGGAGTGCCCTCAACAGGTGATATGACCGTCAGCCATTCATCCCTGATACCGATGGTTATTCCAACCCCCTCGAAAGAGCCGGACAGTTGTATACGCAGATTCTCGTAATCGTCGGGACTGAGGAGGATACTGTTGGGATCGAGAGATTCCAGCATTCCTCTCAGGGCAGCCTCTATGAGTTCCTGGGAATCGACGGAGTCAACATAGGTTATGGATGTTCTTGAGAACACGTCCATGAACAGTTCAAGAGAGGAATTCGTGGAAACAGAGTCGTACGCTATGGCGGAGGGAAGAATCATCAATCCGCCGGCGACCATGAGCCCGGCGGCAAGAACTACAGTAACCCAGCCTGGCAGGAATTTTCTCATTATCCGTCTCCCCCGTCATTATTGCCTGAAATAAGTCTTACAACACTGTCTTTAATAAGTCGATCCTGAACTTCCGGTTCCGCAGAAGCATCAATAACAAAGTATCTGGCATCTTCTTCCGCAAGTTTGAGATAGATCTGTCTTACGCGTTTGTGGAAAGAGATCGTCTCGAGTTCTATTCTGTCCTTCTCCCTCCCCTGTCTTCGCAGCCGCGCGAATCCTTCCTCGGGATCAAGATCAAGAAGAATCGTCAGGTCCGGCACAAGACCCCCAGTAGCAAGGCTGTCAGCATCTTTTACGGGTTTCTCCGGAAGGCCGCGACCACCAATCTGATAAGCATAAGTGGCATCGGAATAACGCTCACAGATCACATTAATACCCTCCTGAAGCGCTGGTCTGATAAGGAGATCAACATTTGACGCTCTTGATGCTAGGTACAGCATCAGCTCGGTAAGAGGTGAGATAAGAAGTTCCGGGTCCAGAAGCAGCGAACGAATCCTCTCTGAGGCCGGTGGGCCTCCCGGTTCCCGTGTATGAAGAACTGAAATCCCGCTTCGTTCAAGGCTGCTTATAAGTTCCAGGCATCGGGTGGATTTACCGGCTCCCTCAACTCCCTCAAAAGTGATGAAGCTGCCACGGGAGCCGGTACTGATATCCTTCAAGATCTATTTCTTTGGCTTCTTTTCAGAAGCCTGTTTCTCCTGGTGATACTTCTCAATAAACTCCTCTGTCATCCTTCTGCACTGATCGTCGTAATACTGAACAGGAGGTGATTTAAAGAAGTAGGATGATGGAGCTTCAATGGCTCCGGAAAGACCGTTATCCATGGCAAGCTTAGCACACCTTACCGCATCTATTATCACACCTGCGGAGTTAGGGCTGTCAATCACTTCCAGCTTGGCTTCAATGGTAAGCGGAACATCTCCGAAACTGGTGCCTTCCATCCGGATGTAGCACCATTTTCTGTCATCCAGCCATTCGATGTAATCGCTGGGACCGATGTGCACGTTTCGAGGTTCAAGACCGCCGGGCAGCTGGGAGGTTACAGCGTTGGTTTTTGAAATCTTCTTGCTTTCAAGTCTTTCACGTTCCAGCATATTAAGGAAATCGGTGTTTCCGCCAACATTAAGCTGGTAGGTTCGGTCAAGTCTTACACCTCTGTCTTCGTACAGACGGGTCATTACTCTGTGAAGTATAGTCGCGCCTACCTGGCTCTTGATATCATCACCGAAAACGGGAAGTCCTCGATCACGGAATCTCTTCTGCCAGTATGGTTCGCGTGCAATGAAAACCGGTATGGCGTTCACGAATGCGCAACCCGCATCAAGTATCTGTTCAACGTACCACTTCGTTGCCTCTTCGCTGCCGACAGGCAGATAACTGACTACCACATCGGTTTTTGTCTCTTTGAGTATTCCGACTATATCGGATGTGGGTCCGGGTGCTTTCTTGATGACTTCCTTGAGATACTTTCCAAGACCATCGTGTGTCATACCCCTGTGTACTTTGACTCCGAGCTTCGGTACATCGCAGAGCTTTACTGTACAGTTCGGATCGGCAAGGATGGCTTCACTGAGATCTTTCCCGACCTTGGTAATGTTGATATCGAAAGCAGCTGAAAATTCCACATCACTGATGTGATAACCTCCAAGATTCACATGCATGAGACCGGGTACTTTTTCTTTTTCCGATGAGTTCCTGTAGAACTCCACACCCTGAACAAGACTGCTGGCACAGTTTCCCACGCCGATGATCGCAACTCTCACTTTTTTTGACATTTATGGCCTCCCTGAATGGATAGAACGAATTAATAAACGGCTGATCGAGATATCATTCCTTATCCAGTGAAATCCCTCTACCGTCCCTGAATACTTTAGCGAACCGCTGCCCCGCAGTAAACCATGATCCCGCAGAAAGAACTATCAGCGTAATTACCAGAGCCCGGGTATCCCACAATCCTGCAGCTACAAGACCGGCCATGAGTAATACAAGCCTTTCCATCCGCGTAAACACTCCCACAGAACAGGAAAGGTTAAGGCCTTCAGCCCTGGCCCTGATGTAGCTTACCATGAACGAGCCACCTAATGCGACCGGTACAAGGTAAACCATCACATGGTGAGTTTCTCCAGCTTTTCCCGCAAGGAGAGCTCCGAAAACGAGAACTTCACCGATGCGGTCACAGCATGAATCAAAAACCGCGCCAGCTTTACTGGCCAGGTTTTTCCTTCTCGCAATCTCACCATCAACAGCATCGAGAATGCTGCCGAAAATAAAAAACGCTACTCCGACAATGAACTTCCCATCCCAAATGAACCATGCCGCAACGGCGGTCACGAGAAGACCCAGGGTAGTTACCGAAAAGGGTCCCATGCCGATCGCTACCAACAGCCTGACAAGGGGAAACAGTAGTTTTCTGCCGGCGTTCCTAATATTCTCCAGGTTTTAAAACCTCCTGGAATCTGTTCTGCAAGACAATGAAAAATAGAAACAGCAAATGTCATCGTCAGTTAAAAAAATCCGATGTCAGTACCGCTCCGCCAACAACTAAACTTATCTCACCGCGGATTTTTCTGCTGCAGAAATAATCCACAACTTCCGTGATGTTCCCACGCACGAATTGCTCATGGATTTTCGTCATTTCCCTTGCAACACATACGGGACGATCACCGAAGACACTTCTCATCTCTTCGAGGTACTTCAGCAGATGATGAGGACCTATGTAATATACAATAGATCCGCTGTAAGTGGACATCTCCTCAAGGCGATGAGTTCTGGCCCCTTTCTTTCTCGGGAGAAACCCCTCAAAGGAGAATCTGTCAACTGGAAGACCTGAAGCCACTAGAGCAGTTATGACTGCGGACGGTCCGGGGATGACTTCTACGCTATGTCCTCCTCTGATGGCAGCACTTACTGCCTTGTATGCAGGGTCCGAAATCCCTGGCATACCGGCATCCGAGACCAGGGCAACAACAGCACCTGCTCTCAGAAATTCCTCTATCTGCGGTATCCTGCCGGCCACGTTATGGTCGTGGTAACTGTAAAGTTTCTTTCTGTCATTCACGAATCTTGCAGTACGCCGGGTATCCTCGGCCATTACTACTGCAGCATTCTCTATCGCTTCCTTTGCCCTTGGTGACATATCGGACAGGTTTCCGATAGGCGTGCCGACCAGAACGAGCTTTCCTTCACTGATCCCGGTTTTCATCCCGTTCCCTTGTCCGGTCAAGAAGCCGCTGCTGAAGGTCATGAACCCTCCCCGCAAGCTTGTCCGTCTCCTCTGGATTCCTCCTCAGAATAACGTCGAGGACATCACCCTCCCCGGAGTCTTCCGGCAGATATCCGGCTGGCAGGAGCCACATGTGACCGTCTGGTGTTACCAGAACCGCTATCCCCTCCTCTATTCTGTCGAGGGAAACCAGCATTTTCTTTTCTTCCGCCATATTCCTCCATTCATCTGGAATATACTGTCAGCCGGACTAGTGCAGCAGATAGGCTCCCTGCAGCCGCAGCCACTGCTTGTGCGGTTTCACATCACCTTGAATACTCTCAACAGCCTTCCAGAATTTTCCTGAGTGGTTCCTGTGCCGCAGATGAACCAGTTCATGAACCACCACATACTCGACCACACTAAGTGGAGCGTGAACCAGCCTTCTATTTATCATGATTACCCCGCCTGGATTGCAGCTACCCCAGCGGGTCCGCGCGGTGCGGAGTCTTATTCCAGAGGGGACAAGCTCCAGATGGGAATACTTATCGACAATTCCTTTTACCTGACCGAGGAGTAATTGATCAAGCCAACTATTCACAGCCAAGGGCAGATCTGACCCTCCGGGCAGATATGCAAAAAGAACACCATTACATTCGATAAGTTTCTCCACATTCGAGGTGTTCTCAGATAACTGAAGAACTACTTTCCTCCCGAGAACAGACAGCTCCGAGCCATCGGTGTATTCAGACGGGATGGAAGGAGGGGCAACCGACGCGAAATATGAAAGCTTTTCGGTCAGCCATCGAGCACGGCTGCGGACGAACTTATCAATAAGGGAAATACTTGTCCCGGGAGGAGCTGTGACCCTCACCTCACCCGGTACAACCTGAAGACTCAGTCTTTTTGCCCGCCGGCTGTATCTGAGCCGATAGGATATTCCTGGAATCATGATCCTCCAAAATCTTGAAGGAAACATAATAGCACAGGATACATGTTCCATCCAGTCAATATGAGATACTCGACTAGCTCGGACAAGCACTGCGATAATCCACGGAAAATGACTGATGTTTATATTGAAAGATCGGTATATTCGTTTAAATCGCAAGAGAATCAATGATCATCCGGGAGAAAGTACATGCATACTGAAATCATGACAGGCGGTGCCAGGAATCGGATGAGAACAGATAGAACCGACATTCTTTTCTATGGTCTTATCCTGCTGACCATTTCTCTTTTGTATCTGTTCTTCTTTTCGGATCTGCCCATCTATGGTGATGCATGGGGCTACGGATATAATTGTGCAAACTGGATTGCGGACAATGGCCTTCAGCTCATTCCATCCGGAACCGGCAGAGGTGAGACTGCAGGTGGTCATGTAGCCTTCTATTTCTGGATGTGGGCAGCAGCAATGAGGGTCTTTGGAAACACGGTAAAAACCGCCCATCTACTTCCCGCAGTCTTTTCTTTCCTGGCGATTGCCGGAACATATCGACTGGGACGTGAACTCGCTGGAAGGGCAATGGGGGTTGTCTGTGGAATTGCGCTTCTGGTGAGTCCTCTATTTCTCAGTCAGGCATTCCGTCCGCTTCCGATTGCAGCGGTCATGGCCGCATCCGTATGGTCACTCTTCTTTTACAAGCGCGAGAAGTATTTCCTGGCATCTCTGCTCTGTGTTTTTGCCGTTATGATGCGGGAACAGGCACTGATGCTCTCGGTCACATATATTGCTGTAGAATTATATTTCTTCCGGGATCTGCGGTGGCGCAGGATTATTCTGTTTGCAGCACCCTTTCTGGTTCCAGTGATAAATGCCTTTTCAAACTTCCTGGTAAATGGTTTTGTTTTCCTGGAGATTAATAAACCTGGTATCGATCAGGCTTTCAGTCTCGGATTATTTCTTGAAAGGCTGAAATTCTTTGCTGGCTATTTTTTCATTTCCCATTTCAGGTGGATTCCTGTCAGTGTCAGCGCAGGAATTCTTTTTGCAAGGTCAATGAACAAAAATGCAGGATTGATCCTGGGCATCATCCTGTGTTCCATCGGAGCATTTGGGGGATTGCAGAACTACTTCACTGCAATTCTTACGCTGTCGCTTCTGTATCCAGTATTCTTCAGAAAACCTTTGGTCAGCAGGATGGCCATGGTTCTGGGACTGTTCCCTCTCTTAATAGTTCTATTCTTTACCTTTATTGTTTTCGTTACAGCTACAGACATGGAGTTCATGTTTTTCCGCTACCTCGCGGCAGCATTCCCGGCATTGATAATCGGAGTAATATGGACTCTCTTCAAGTCTGATCGAAAATTCATGCTGATAGCAATTGTGTTTATCGGTGCTACAGCAGCTACTAATTTTTTCGTGAGATTCCAGGTCTTCTATTCTGATTCAAATCTTGCGGGATACGCCGAACCTCTTCTGGTAATGCGAGATGCGGGAATCTGGGCACAAGAGCAGAAGCTGACGGTCATTGCTGCGGGAGGTGCGGTTCATCATTTCAGCATCCCTGCGCTTGGGTATACAGATTCAAGTCTGGCGGTGATCAATATCAACAGTGATTCTCTGCTTCTTGAACGGAAGGATTACGTCATTGTAGTACCACCGCTTCTCCCCTGGGGTGATGATGGTGAAGCGGCGCTACGCCATTTTACCCAACGCCTGAGCAATGAGCACAGGCTGGAACTTAGTAGAACTATTACCAGAGGACTCTTTTATGCTTCATGCTACACTCTTCACTGGGATCCGCAGGTTCTGGAGTAATGCAGGATTCCAATGACGAAATTCAATATCAAATCCGACCTCTGCACCGGCTGCATGAACTGCGTGACCGTCTGCTCTCTTACAAACTCCGGCAGCCAAGACAGGTCTGCGTCACTAATCAGGGTGGATCTGGAGCTTTTCTCGGGAAAACACTCACATATTTACTGCAGGCAGTGCGAAAACCCTGAATGCCGAAGAGCCTGTCCAGAAGGGGCCATAAACAAAGACCTGCAAAGCGGAGCCTGGACTATAAACTACGACCTGTGTACAAAATGCGGCAGATGTGTTGATGCATGCCCGTTCGGAGCCATGTTCTGGTACGCTTGCGCACCTATTAAATGTGAGCTTTGCGGTGGTAAGCCTGCCTGCTGCGAAGCCTGCCGTTTCAATGCTATTACACCGGAAGAAGATAAATTATGACGTACGGAGGCTACGCAGGAAAACTGCTCAGGGTTAACTTGAGTACCGGAACCATCGAGCAGCAGGATACTCAGGATTACCTGCCGGATTGGTACGGCGGAAGAGCAATGGCGGCAAGGATAGCATGGGACGAAATCCCTCCCGGTACCGGTGCCTTTGACCCACAGAGTCCCCTGATGATACTAACCGGGCCCCTCACAGGAACAGCGGCACCGTTTTCGGGAAGAACAACCGTCTGCGGCATCTCATCCCAGGGATATCCTCTGGAATGGTACTCCAGATCATCATTCGGCGGGCATTGGGGTCCTGAACTGAAGCATGCCGGTTTTGACGGCATAATCGTAACCGGAAGAGCTTCCAGTCCGGTTTTTCTGAAGATAGAGAACAGAACCTGCAAAATCGAGGACGCCCGAAAACTATGGGGAATGGGTATCTACCTCACTCAGAAAAGGATAATGGAACGATGCGGCAGCGACTGGAGGATATTCGCTATCGGACCAGCCGGGGAGAACAGAGTCCGGATAGCCATCGCCGCCACAGAAACGGAAAGCGCCTCAGGACAGGGAGGCTACGGAGCGGTAATGGGCTCGAAGAACCTCAAGGCAATAGCTGTGCATGGAACCCTTCCTCTACCAGTGTCAGAACCCGAGAAGTTCCTGGAGGTCTGCAGGCTTGTAAGAAATGAAGCCCATGCATCCCACGGATGGCCGCACGAACCTGAACTGGACAGTGAAAAGGTGCAGAAATACGGGCAGCGATACCAGGCATGTACTCAGGGATGCGCTGTCAGGTGCTACGACGCCAGGTTCTATACGACTGTCCCCGCTGTTCTGCAGAAGGGCAAAAACCTTTCAGGACAGGTTGATTGCATTGCCGGATTGTTTCCCGGGATTGAGGGAACTTTCTATGACTGGAAGCTTGGTTTTGAAGCAGGTTTTGAGATAGGCCAGATTGCCAACGATGAAGGGCTCAATCACTGGGAGATACTTATTGGCCTTGTTCCATGGCTGCGGTATCTCAAGACCGATGGGGTGATTAATAAGATCGATGGAATGAACATAGATCTGGACTCACCCGAGTTCTGGTCTTTTCTTCTCAAAGGAATATCGAGAAGGGAAGGGGAATTCCGCTCCGCATTATCAGAGGGCACTACCCGAGCCAGTAAAATCCTCGGTATAGGTGGAGAAAGGCTGAAGCAGCTCTTCCCGGCCTGGGGGTATGCAGGTCACTGGGACGGCCACGGAGACAGAATAAACTACGTTTTCTTCCCTTACTGGATCGTCAGCGCACTGCAGTGGGCGATGGATACCCGTGACCCGATCTCAAGCGCACACGGTTATGGACAGAATATTATGGGATGGAGCAGGATATGCTCTCCCGAGCATGGTCTTTCGTGGGACAGGATAAAAAAAGTCTCCTCGAAAATATATGGAAGCGAAGCCTGTGCCGATCCGGAAAGCGGATACACGGGTAAGGCTTTTCCAGCATACTGGCACGGTCAAAGATCCGTTATGAAAGATTCCCTCACTGTTGGTGACCAGGTTTTCCCCAGGATATACTCAAGAAAAACGGAAGACCATTTTGCAAGGGCTGGAGACATGGATGGTCCCTCATTCGAGCGGCACATGTTCACCTCCCTCACCGGAATTTCATGGACCGATGACGAATTGAACCATGCTTCTGAAAGAGTGATCCAGCTTGAACGGGCACTGCTTGTAAGAAATTTCAACAGATCAAGGGCTGATGATGAGTCCGTGATCCCGTACTTTGAAGGGATAGAACAGCAGACAAACCCTCTACTAGGCAATACAGTGGGTATGGATGGAGACAAGTTCAGAAAGGTGATGGACGAGTACTATGACCTGAGGGGCTGGGACAGGAAAATGGGAAGACCCACAATGGAAACAATGGCAAAGTTCAGCCTTATAGAGGAAGCAAAGCAGTTGGGACACAGAATAGTTGAATAAGATCGACCTATTCGTCCCGGGCAGGCTCTGCCTCTTCGGAGAGCATTCAGACTGGGCCGGTGAATACAGAAAAACCGATACCTCAGTAGGAACAGGGTGCTGTATCGTAGCCGGAACGGATCAGGGTATTTACGGAACCGCTGAACCGGCATCGACCGGATTTCACATCTCACAGATCCTACCGGATGGTTCTCACTCTTCCTTAAATTCGTACTCTTCGGAGCCTGAGCTTCTCAGAGAGGTGGCCGAATCCGCGGTATTTGATTCGTATGCGGCAGGTACGGCATCTATCATTCTGAAGAAACATCCGAACCTGGGCTTGAGACTGCGTATACACAGAAGAACTCTGCCTATAAAGAAAGGACTCTCATCTTCCGCTGCAGTATGTGTTCTTACAGCCAGGGCATTCAACAGTATCCATACTCTCAACCTTTCGGTCCAGGAAGAAATGGAGCTGGCCTACAGAGGAGAGCTTCTTACGGGCTCTCACTGCGGGAGGATGGACCAGGCCTGCGCATATGGAGTTGACCCGGTTCTGCTTACCTTCGACGGAGATGAGATGACCGTAAGCCCCCTGCTGCCGGGAGGTCCGCTGCACATTCTTATCGTGGATCTGCAGGGCAGAAAGAACACCCGCAGAATCCTTGAAGAGCTGAACTTAGCATTTGTAGGCGGAAACGTGCATATCAGAAGGGCGCTGGGTGCCGAAAATCACAGAATTACCGCAGAAGCATGTGATGCTATAGAAAGAGGAGATGCAAAGGACCTGGGACGACTCATGATAGAAGCTCAGAGGATCTTCGATGAACTGGTTGCCCCGGTATGCCCCTCGGAGCTCAGGTCTCCGGGACTTCACGAAATACTGGCGAGCAGGATCGTCAGGAGTCTCGCCTGGGGCGGCAAGGGCGTTGGCTCACAGGGAGACGGCACTGCCCAGTTCATCTGCAAGGGTCCTGGTGAAAGAGAAGAACTAAGGACAGTGCTTGAGGCCGAAACAGATGTGGAGTGCTACTTTCTGACAATATGATCTGATACCACTATCAGCCTTGACCGGACTCCTCTTAAAAGATCTATTCATGATTGAGGTTGAAATATGAAGATGACAATAGGTTTAGTGATTTTGCTGTTCAGTGCTGGTCTGTCTGAGACCTTATCATTCATAGTGCAGCCGGATTATGACGGACTGCAGATAATCCGTGATGGTGTGTACGACAAAGTTGTCCTGCCGGACTATCCGGGTCTGGGTATCGAGGGTGAGCCGGATCTACCTCACATGCTTCTGAGAATAGCCCTTCCTACGGGATGCAGTGCTGAAAACGTGACTATCACTAACTATGTTTTCGATACTCTATCCTCTACATATGCAGTTATCCCTGTAATTCCTATCCTCTGTTCTATTGACGCTGAACCGGCTTTTCCCCGGCCGGATGAGCATATCTACGCATCCAGCTCTTTCTACCCCGCAAATGTTCTTGGACTTTGGCAATCGGGGGTACTATGGGGGATACCTCTGGCGAGTGCCTGGATCAGACCCATCCACTGGAATCCGGCTACCGGAGAACTGCGGGTTCTGCGCATGCTAGAGCTTGCTGTCGAATACGAGGAAGCTCAAATTCAGCCCAATATTCGCGTTAGAACTCAGTGGAGTGAAGACAGGGCTCGCGAGATTCTTTGCTCATTCGTACTCAATCCGGGAGATGTAGGTTACTCTGGTGCTACCATTTTTGACCCGAAGCAGCTGGAATACGGGCAGTACGTTGTGATTACATGCCCCGAGTACCAGCTTCCGATGCAGGAACTTGCTGACTGGAAAACCGCAAAGGGAATTCCGACTTCAATCTATACTACTGATTGGGTTTCGGGCCACTACCCCTGTATCGATCTGCAGCAGAGCGTGCGTGCTTTTCTAACGGACTGCATAGATGAGGGTGTAGACTTCGTACTTCTCGTTGGCGACAACGATGTTTTCGAGGCAAGGTTCACATATCCCAGTAACGTCCCCGCCTGGCTCCCTCTTCCATCAGATCTGTACTACGCTGACAACAACGATACTGAACCTGGTTTCGACATGTGGGACAGTAATGGCAACGGTCGCTGGGGTGAACCGGATGATAACTTAGAATGGCATCCCGATCTCTGGGTCGGCCGGGCATCCGTGAACAGCCTGGAGGAGGCGGAAATCTTCGTGGATAAGGTTCTGATATATGAACATGTTCAGGAAACCGGAGCCGCAGACATGCTGAGCACTGAATCCCCGGAGATGCGATTCGGTTATACAACTGGCTACTTAAATCCGCCTTATGCTCCTAGAAGTGTATATGCGGAGCAGATCTCGGCAATGGTTCCTTACCAGTGGACAGAAGAGAAATGTTACGAGTCGTGGGGGAACAACTCGACCGCTATAACCATCGCCATGATAAATAGTGGTCCTCATCAAGTTTTTCACGCCAACCATGGTGCTTTCGATTGCATGTACACATCCTATGGAGACCTGTTTACTGTGGACGACATCATGGAGCTGCAGAACATTACGAATTCGGGGAGTGTTGCTATCTGGATCTCTATTGCCTGCGAAATAGGTGCCTTCGATTCTTTAACATCCTGTGCGGATGCCTGGCTGAACGCCCCTGAAGGCGGAGGATTTGCCTGCATGAACGCACGTTCAGTCTTCGTCACGCCCAGCTTCGCTATCTGTGAAGCGTTCTACAATGCATACATGATCGACGGATTTTTCGAACTCGGTATTGCCCATGGCCTTGCGCTTGATAACCTGTGCCCCCCTGGGGGGGGCACCACCGCAGGCGCTACAGTACAGGGCAACAACCTGTTTGGTGACCCGGAGCTGCCGATGTGGTTAATACCACGAGGCTCACTGAACGTTGATCATCCATCCAGTATCGAGAGGACCAACCTGATCCCAGTTCATGTAACTTCACCTTCAGGAATATCCGTCGAGAATGCGAGAGTTTGTCTTCAGAAGGGTCCGTGGCAGACCGGCGAAGTTTATGAGATCGGCTATACCGATGCGGCCGGACAGGTTTCTCTCTGGGTGAGTCGACAGACTCCAGGTGAAATTACCATTACTGTCTGGGCTCATGATTTCGATACCTATTCCGGCTGCATTACCGTGGATTCTTCCGGAACACAGGAGGAATTTACTGTTGCATTGCTAAAAGTCTTCCCGAACCCCTCACCCTCCCCTGCTATGGTGAGTTTCTCGCTTTCTGAGACTGCATTCGTTGAACTGAGGGTATTCGATATCTCAGGACGCCTTGTTTCGACTCCAGTTTCTGAAACATTTGAATGCGGCATTCACGAGATACCAGTTGGTGATCTTTGTTCTGGAATCTATTTCGCCAGGATGGATTCCGGAGGTTTCTCCGATACTCAGCGTTTCGTGGTGATCAGGTAACGGAGCTACTGTTTCGCAGCATAGCTTTGCCGGTCCCAGTTGGATTGCGGCCCGGTAATTCCTGGATGCGGTTCGGCTGGATGGGATTCGAACTTCACAAACTGTCGAATAGCTGTTTGGAATATTGACAATCCTGGATTGTTCTCTGTATTATCATTTCAGGCAGGGAGTTACGACTCGATTAAAGGTGAAGGTGGTGTTATGAAAAAAGAAGCAGCAATGAAGATAGAATGGGAATGTGGATGGCTTACATGGGTCAGCTCAGTGACAATGTGCCTGAACGCTCTCGGTATTGAATGCGACAAGGCAGAAGTTGCAGGTTACAGCGGGTATGCATTTGCCCTTGCAGTTAATGAGGGGCTCTGTGCTTCGGGACCCACATTTCTTGACTGGAATAAACTGGCTTCAAGGGTTTGTACTCTGGGTCGAAGTACATTGACATTCTTTTCAATGGACTGCTATTCGAATGAAAACCGTAACGAAAACACAAAATCTCATGCAAGAACTGTGTTTGACCTGGCCTCTGATGAGATAGATGCCGGTAGGCCATGCGTTGTCTGGGGTCTGGGTTTACCTGAATTTGGTGTTGTACGGGGAATTGAAGGCGAAGAATATGTATGTGTTCAGGGGGGAGCAACCCCTGAACGAGTTCGCTGGGATGAAATTGATGCTCCCGGTGGACCATACATTCTCGCTTTCCCTACGAAGAGGAGCGGGAATACAGACTGGAATATGGAACGGGAAAGTGTCCGGTCTGCTGTTATGATGATGAACAGACTCAATTATGCTCCTAACATGCAATGCGGTTTAAGCGCTTACGATTTCTGGTGTACACAGCTTGCCGAAGAAAAGGCTGTAATGTGGACCAACAGTTACAATGCACAGTGCTGGTCAGAGGCAAGACAATTTGCGGCAGATTTTATCGGCAGACTGGCAAAGAATAATTCGGAAATAGAGCATCTCAGGGAAGCCCATGACTATTTTCTCGCAGTAGCAGAAAATATGAAAGGTATTTCAGAGATGTTCCCGTTCACACTGAAATTTGAGAAAGATCTGATTACTGATAGCGAGACTATAACAAGAGCTATTGGTTTTCTTGAATCAGCCAAGAAAAATGAAATCGGGGCAATTGAATCTCTAAAACAAGCATTGTCAGAATGGGATTGATTGGATTAAGTAAAATAGTAAAGCCCGGCCTTACTTCCTCATTTTTCCAAGAATTATTATTGAAATGCCGAAACCCGCTGCCAGGCCGGTGACCGATCTTAGCAAGTTGCTGCTCTCGTATATTGAATGGTACTGCAGAAGCCCGTCTGCAATAAGCGGCAGCAGCAGGGGGAAACCGGTCCAGAACGGGATACGGATCAATGGTCTGTACATAGCAAGGATTCCGGCTGAAAGGCCCAGCCAGAATGCAGTGCACCTGGCGCATAATCCTGATATCCCCCAGGGAAGTTCTATACATCGAGAAGGTATTCTGTGGCAGGAAGCAGAGAGTATCGGATCGATTGCGTCCTCGCTGCTGCCCGAAACGGGCCAGGCAATCGAAAACAGAAACATCAGGCCTGCAGGAACTCCAAGGAGAATGGCAAGCACCAGCCTGCCCCGTCGAAAGCTGCTTATCATGCGATTCCTAAGAAGGATCTTATCTGGGTTCTTCTATCCAGATGATCCTTGTCTGGTTATCCGCTTCTATCTCTCCGAGCTCAGCGATATATGCAGTAACTGCCTCCATAAGAGTAATGTCTGCAGGCACCACCTCATGCTCAAGCATTATATCGTAACCTACGTTGCCCTGAGCAAGATAACCTGAGGTGACGAACCGGTAGGTTCTTTCGAGGTCCAGCGGCTCTCCGCCCACAAGTATGTTCTCGATCTTTTCTCCATCGGGCATAGACTGATTGCGATCGGCTGTAACTCCGCCTATTTCCATATCCCGGCGGCGGCCCTGCATACCGGTCTCGAGTATGGCTTTGAGCTCAGCTCCAGTCAGCTCCAGAATAAAGAGGTCCTCTTCGAATGGGATGGCCTGGTATATGACCCTTTGAGTAATTGGGCCTCTGGGAATGGCAGCCCTTATGCCTCCCCTATTCATGAGGGCAACATCCGCATCGGTACTGAAGAGCATGGCGTCGGCAATAAGTCTGCCAAGCGGATGTTCAGCGTTCCCTCTTGGTATCTGCTCGACGGCTTCTGCCAGCACCTGATCCATTCCGGCTTCGGCTACGGATCTGAAGCCTTCTATCATCTCCGCTATCTCGGGATCGGGCCAGAATTCATCGTGAAGAAGGCTGACGTACTCCTCTCCCTCGGGGAGATCGTATCCGATCAGAGTCTTTGAATCGGTATCAATTGCCAGCCGGATACGGCCTATACCGGTTCCGTTGGCGTATCCCTGGACTACCAGAGTGTGGTTAACCGGGCTTACCCAAGGCTCTGCGAACCCAAGATGAGAATGACCTGATACAATAAGATCTATACCGGGGACAAGGCACGTGAGTTCGGCATGATTCATGCTGAAATCTTTCGTGTACTCCTCTCCCGCGTTCCAGGCTGCATAAACCCTTTCCAGGTATTTGTCAGGATCTCCCGGTTGCCCCAGATGGGATACCAGAATGATGATATCGGCTCCCTGCTCCCCGGCCGCCTCAACGTATCTTCTGGTTGTTTCCACTTCGTCCAGGAATATGTAGCTGCCCAGAAGCTCAGGGGTGACCAGTCCATAGGTATCGGGTGTTGCAAGGCCTATGAAAGCAATTTTGACACCGTCGTACTCGAGTATCTGGTACGGAATTACCGGGAAGGGTATATCACCGGTAGCCGAATCAACAAAATTCGCGCAGACAACCGGGAAATCGGCCTGCTCGCACAGGCTGAGAGCATTCGCGGTTCCGTCGTCAAAATCATGATTGCCAAGGGTCATCATGTCGTAACCAGCGGCGTTCATCCACTCCATTACGAATTCTCCGGTTCCGTAATTACCCGTCGGTGTTCCCTGGTAGATATCACCCACATCGATCAGAAGACAGTATTCACCATTGGAGCTGCACTCCTCCCTGACTCCATCAACGTAGGAGCATATGTATGCGCCCCCACCGATCATTGGAGGGAAGTCAGGATTCATGAAAGTAGCTTCCCTCGGCACTATTCCGCCATGTATATCGTTTGTGTGCAGGATATTCAGATATATGATGTCTGCGCCTGCCCCAAGGGTCAGGGCAAGTAACAGAACAGGTAGCAGTATTCTCACTTTTTCCTCCCGCCTACAAGTCAAATACTCGGCTGATAGAGAACATCACCTTGGTATCCGTTTCCTCAATGGTCAGGCTGTCTCCAGAAGCGAATGATGGAAGACCGGTAATCTGGGTCTGTCTCCATCTGTCAGGAGAGAAACTTGCCCCAAGATCAAGGTTCCATTCACCGACACAGAAACCCAGCCCCGTCGTGAAATTCATTCTGTCAAGAGCGCTGGCTATACATGAACGTCTGTAACCGAAACCGAACCTTGCCACCGGACCTCCGGGAAGCGTATTCTCAACTCCGGCATTGACTCCCCAGGAATTCTTCAGGCCAAGATTCTCTCCTTCGAATTCCAGAGAACCATCCGAACTCCAGAAGAATTCACCAATGAATCTCGATCTCAAACTGTTTCCCGGAATGTAAATCGAGCCGAGTTTCAGCGTCATCGGCATATCCAGATCATAATCCGTTTCGGAAAGCACATTCCAGGTGATGGGATCGCCGTCAGTCCGGGGAGTGACCGAAAGGGGCATTGGATAATCCAGAGCTGCGCTGACGAAAACTCTGTCATCAGGTGAGAAGAGTATCGAACCTCTTGTAACGATACCGCTCACAGATTCACTTCGATGAGAATGTGTGCTGTCAAGAGAGGGATCGACATGTGTTACTTCCCATGTAACATCCCGGGAGCCCGTAACGTAACCCCCGGCCAGACCGAAGGAAAATACATCAGAGGGGATAAAGGAAACAGCCAGAGTGAACTCATTCAGTATACCGGATATGTCAAGTTTTTCATCTCCGGTTATTACGTAGGCTGCGTCCCTAATTGTACGCTCATAGGTGTACCCGTAAAATGCCGGAACTCTCCAGCCGGCTGCAAATGCCAGGGATTCCGGAAGACCGCTCCAACCCCTGATGGCAAGAGCAGCCCCGCCGGGAAAGAAACCGATACCTCTGTTGAAGGCTATTTCGGACTCACCGATGGAGCTTTCGAACTGGTCGTATACGCGCCTGGTCCGTTTCTCTACAAAGAAATCCATACCTGCCGCGAATTCAACCTGTAGCCCATGGTCTGAAATACCCAGAAGAGAAGGATTCGTCAGTATCCCAAGGGCGGAAACCTCCATAAAGCCGCTACCGCCCATACCGCAAGATACGGCTGAAGCGGAACCTACCGGGTTGCCGAGCCACATGACTTCGGGAAGCCCGGCGATCATAAACGATAATATTCCTGCTGCAATAATGCTCATTCTTCCTCCACCCTACCAGCGGAAATCCATCTGACATCGGATGCCATAATCTGTAACGTGATCGCAAAAATCCCTCACCGGGCTGCCCGGATCACCCTCGTAATAGAAGGCATCATCGGGGTCGGGTCTGTACAGACCGGTTCGGGGATAAAATGTATCCTTCCTTAATATCCTCAGTCTGAACTGAAGATTGTCTGACAGATTGTTCTTTATGGTTACGTAGAATTTTGTGCCGTCACCATCGAGAAAATCTATTCCCGTATCTTCGAATTCCCACTGACTCATCCCATTGGTGGACCAGAGTGTCGATCCGCCAAGAACGGAGAGGTTCTGGCTGAAATTATGCTCCCACCGGACGGCTATGTAACCGCCTGTCATCAATCTGTCATCACCGTACAGAGGATTAGGTGTAAGCTCAACCATCCCGTACCGCAGCTGGACATCGAAGTAATCACTGTTCGAGGGCAGGAAGAAAGTCCTGAAGGTGTATTCAGTGGTGCGGGAAGTCGTGGGGATCACATCATGCATTTTGGTCTTTTCCTGATATTTGCATTTGAGTCTGAACCTTATTGGGAAATCCGGTCGGTATTCAACCTCTCCCTGGAACCTGTGGTTATCAAAATTCCAGGGTATGGAACGCCAGATATCAAGGTAGACCTTTGTGAAAGTAATGCTCCTGCTTACCTGAAAACGGCTCTCAACATACAGACCCTCTTCGGGCTTGGGTGTTGGCCACTCGGCAAGCTGCGACGCTAAGGGGTCGCTGAGATAATAGGGCTTCTCGAAAACCGTATCGTCGTATCTCAGCTGTTCTGTAAAACCTCGATTGTATGGGTTGCTGTATCCCAGGTCGTAGTGCCTCCAGATCCCAAGGAGATAGAAGTAATCGTTCTGCCATCTTCCCCTTGCAAGCATGGCTTGCGCTTCGTTGTCCTGACGAACGAATTCCCCTTCCAGACTGACATTATCAAGGATTGTCTGAGCGGAAATACTGACAAAGGAGGATGTTTCCCCCGCGGCCAGAATGTCGTACTCGGGGCAATCCCAGTTCTGTGCGTCCCCGGGAATATCCATCGCCTCCCAGTCCGGTACAAGAGAATCACTGTACGTGATCCTCATCCCTCCAAGACCCAGCGCTGTGCCCGTGGGCAGATATCCGCCGAAATCGAAAAAGCCATACCCGCCGAATGTGGTTTCCTTCACAACATCCGCGTAGGGCGTTGTTCTGACGGTAGACATGACAAGTATGTTCGGTGTTCCGTCGATGCTCCTGAGCGCGTCCCTGATGGAGTTCGAATAGAAACCGTAACCGAGGATCGGACCTGCCCGCATTTCAACTGCTCCTCCCATCAGGCCGAACTGGCGGGTGGAGGTGAGATCGGGGTACAGTCCCCAGGTCCGGTACGTTGACCTGTACATCAGCTCATCGGAGTTATCGATCATGAGCCCCTGACCGAGAGAAATATTGTAGTTACCAAGTACAACCTGGTTCACAACTCCGATATTCTCCATCGAAACGAATCCCTTTGCTATATCGAACCTGTCATTCAGATCACCCAGTTCAATATCCGAGAAAAGTCCGAATCCGCCGGTGGAATTCCTGCCCCGGGAAAGTCTGACACCGCCGCGGAACCTGTCGCCGAGTCCCACACGAATGCGGTGCTCCCAGCCGGTTACGTTTACCGCCCCCAGCAGCTCGGCGTGTTCGCTGTCCAGCCTTTCGGTCCAGGCGATGCTGTCCGCCTCGGTATACCCTCTTCCACCCTCTTCAAGATCACATATGGCAGAATGGAGGTCACTGAGGATCATGTCTAATCCATCTTCATCGTTACCTCTGCCATCACCGCCATCAATGACCATTCTGTAGCTTCCGAAAAACTCCATTGAATGGAGATCAAGCTCACGAACGGATACGTAATCCCTCAGGTTCCGGTATCCGTAATAAGTGAGATCGTCCGCATTCCGCAGAGAGTACACGCTGGAAACCGGACCCAGAGTGTTAAGCCTTCTTTCAACAGCAGCGGCATCTATGAGGCTTACCCTGTCCAGGCTTCGAAGCTGCCAGGATGTGGCCGAATTTATGGGAATGGGGCGAAGAAGGTAATTCTCCCACATGTCCACTGCGGCGTCACCCGGCCCGTCTTCAGTGGCAAGCCTTTCCATGATGCTGATGATGTCAGGGGAAATCCTCCCGTCGGAAGGGGGGACCACTACGCAGATATTCTTGAGATACTCAAGCTCCTCTGCACCGAATCCGGGTATCTCCATAATGTCGTAGATACTGAGGAGACCGCCTGTTTCGTAGATGAATGTATAAAGATCCGATGCCTGCTGTGAGTCGAGCCCATCAAGCTCCTGCAGTTCCTGCAGAGTTGCCGTGTTCAGATCGAACCCTCCCGGGACGACAAGACCCAGGCAGACAGCAAGTATCAGGCTAGAAATCATAAGTCACCCCGAACTGGTGAGTAAGGTCCAGTTGAGGATGAGTGATAACGGCGTACTTGAGAGCAATACCTGCAATAGAAGCATCCAGGCCGCCGGAAATGGTGACAGGATTGCTCTGCACACCGGCCAGAATTGTTACAAACCCGAGCGGAAGAGACTGGCCTGCATGAATTCTCATGCCATTGAAATCCCGTGAGAAAGTCAGAGCGGAGATCATGTCTGTTGCCGGCTCATACCGGAGTCCAACGTCAATTCTCCTTCTGAGGTATTCACCGCTCTCCCCCAGCCTTGCCTGGAACGGGTTTCTAACCGACGCTGCAAGAAGCCATCGATTGTACATCCTTACCTGAAATCCCATATTCACTGCCATGGTGGTGGCACTCCCGTATTCAGAAACTCCATCGGCAATCGATGCCCTGTAGATCACAGGCTGCAGCCCGAATGACATATCACCCGTAAGCATTCCTGCCAGGGTCACAGCGGCCAGCTGTTCGTTGTAGAGATCTCCACCGAAATAGCGGAGATTTACACCGACGTTCCATTTTTCGCTGAGATGAAATGCGCCGTCAATTCCATAGGTTCCGAAATCAATTTTTGAAAACGGAAGCCTGCCGGAAATGGTGAAGGTTCTGTCGCCGATTCCCGCGACGGCAGCGGGGTTGAAAAGAGCCATTTCTGCACCGAAAAGAACAACACCTGTGCCGCCCATGGCCTGGGAGGCAACACCAATCTCAAGTTCCTCGAAAGCTGCACCTGACTGCCCTGCCAGAATCAGAAGGGCAAAGAAATATACTGCTGGTTTGATACGCATCATTGCCACCTCAATTCAGCGGAGCTGCTACGACAACAGTCTCAGTCGTCGTATACCGCTTGCCTTCGGAATCCACTCCTTCCAGCAGAACCACATATGGTCCTATTGGAAGTATTTCTCCGTAATCATTCTTTCCGTTCCATTGCACCACATCACCGGCAGGGCGCGAATCGGCAAGATGCCTGACATCCCTTCCGGATCTATCGAAAACGGTAAGTGTGAACCTCATATCGGACAAACCGCCGTACTCCATATTCAGAGTTTCACCAAGCGAAGGAGCAAATGGATTGTCCGTAAGCAGTGTAAGGTGAAAGACGCTTGAAATGGAAGGTTCGTAGATCTGCAAATCGGACTGGTACCTGGGGAGCAACTGATAACCGCTGTCGTACGGTGGTTCGGAATCGTACTGACCTCCGATACCGATCAGGAACAGGCGGGTTCCAGCTGTAATGTTCGATACATTTATTCCGGTTGATTCATTCACACGGACGGCAACAGCGGTCTGTCCGTTCCATACGTTAAAATTGTAACCTCCTCCTGCAAACTCGGGATTGTTGGCAACGGTTACCCATTGTCCCGTGGCGCTGCTTCCAAGTGCAAGAAGAAATCCTTCAACTCCCTCACTGACACCCTGATTCAGGCCGAGCAGAAGGGGCAGGGGAACTCCGGGTGTATCAATGTAAACAAAATCCGATGATGAAGAAGGGGATATCTCAACCAGACCGTTGTACTGCATGATCTCGCCGGTTATCCTCCATCGTTCTCCAGCCGTTATAGTTCCAGGGCTTGAAGAACTGTAAGCGTAAACGTTTATACCCGCAGTGGTATCCTGCACGTAGAAACTTAAACCTGTTGTAGAGAAAAGAGTCCCCTCGCAGGTAGCAATTCCTTCAACAGTCATTATCTCACCGAGATGGTCGGGAATCCCGTCTCCATTGAGGTCTTCTCTGGCTTCGGCAATGGTTACCGTCTGGGCTCCGGCCAATCCGATGAACAAGGTAAGAACCAGAACCGGGAAACTATTTCTCATCGTCTCCCCTTTCATAATTGTGTATTAATCAATCCAGTTCGGACCCAAGCTCCGCATCTGCGAGTCTTGCAGCCCTTTCCAGAGCATCCTCTGCACTCATTCTTCCGTAGAGTGCGATTTCAACGGCTTCGGACAGGAACAATCTGCCATCGTACCAGAATGTTCTCTGCGGTTCGAATTGAGCGTACTCCACCTGAAGCATTACATCCATCAGTCCGGGGTACTTGTGAATACGTTCCTGTATCTCTGGATAATCCAGGGAACTGCTGGTTGCCGGGATATAGCCGGTAGCAGCACTCCATCTTGCCTGCTGCAGGGGCTCTGTGAACCATTTGATGAATTCCCATGCGGCTTCCACCTCGGCGGAGTCGGATTTGAACAGGATCACATTGGTTCCGGCAATGATAACGGCCTGTTCCCTGTCCCGCGGAAGAGGTGCAATCCCGAGAGTGAAAACATCCTCTCCGTTTTCCTCCATTCTTT
>JAGLOY010000050.1 GCA_023138735.1 Candidatus Aegiribacteria sp.
TATTCGGGTAATGGAGAACTGATCGAAGAAATCGTTGTAGAGTCTGATCTGGGCAACTGGAGCGCAGCCCTGGTGAGGGATAGAATAGACTTTCTTGAATCGAGAACGTATGTGCAGCCAACGTCCTTGACATGGCAGTTCTATTTCATCGAGAATCTTGCATTCGGCTCATTTCTTGCCGAAACGCTGCAGCAGGCAGCACCCCTGCTGGTGGATTCACTTCAAGCAGAATCCGAATCCTATATGTTTGATCTGGCATCTGAGAAATACTACGATAACATGGTTTCTTCAGAAGTTACCGTTACCGGGTCTGATATCGAGGAACAGTTCAACAATCTTGAAGCACCCTTCATCATAGAGGAGATGCGTTCACTGCAGATTGGCATGATACCTGAGGGAGGTATGGACGATTACCGGACAGCTTTCGTCAGTGGGAGTATCGATGATTATGTATTAACGCTTAATGGACTTCTATATCTTGCGGCAGATTCAACCCGCCCGCAGTTTACCAGGTTATTAAGGGTAAGCGAAATCCCAGGTGGTTTCGGCAGTGAGATATTCAGTATAGACCGATCTGACACAACAAGCTGGGCAGGACCATTTGAACTGACTGAAAGTACAGGACATGCTCTGTTCAGGCTGATCAATGTCGTGCCGGAAAGAGAAGCCCTTCTGGAGGAGGCCATAATCCCCCTCGAATTAATGATCCGAACCAGGCTTGAAGAAGAGGCAACCGTAGCATTGATGCAGCGGCTTGAACTTAAATACGAACGCCGGGTGAATGATGAGGTCCTTGAGAATCTTCCTGTCGACCCCGGTCTCTGGGAATCTCTTTAAGAAATCTGGAGGACTCTGCGGTTCGAGTGAAGGTGAGTAGGGAGTAGAATGGATTACTTCGAATGGATTCTTGTAATGTTCACCTGCGGGATGGTGAATTTCTTCATTGCTTTATCATCTTTGAAGAAGTTTCTAGCTCTTACTTCAGGTATCGACAGCCTCTTGAACCTTGAAAATCTGAAAGAAATGGTTCGAAAACAGATGTACCAGGCTCTCCTGGCGATAATTTTCTTCGGAGGGATGGGTGTTCTGGGTTGTATCGGAATAATCACAGGAAGGCTCAATTCCACTCAGTTTGTGCTTTTTCTCGTATTGAACGGAATCGTATGGGCTGCGGGGAAATTAACAAAGCCAACCGAACTGAGGGCGCAGAACCTCACCGTTTCAGATCCGAACCTTTCAGATGAGTACAAGTCGGTCTGCAGAACCTGGATAAGGAGACCCTTTCCGGATTTCTGATCCTGCACAGATTCATTGCTTCACAGCATCCTGCATTCTTGACCCGGGCTGCAACTCTGGATATCAGTTATACTGAGACCGGGAGGTGAAATGGCGAAATACGAAGGGAAATGCCCGAGCTTGCGCGAAGCGGATCTCTACACCGGATGTTCTTTCAACTGTGTTTATTGCATAGCTGCCCCGAGACACTCCGAAGAAGTCAGACCGACCGGCCGGGAGCAGGATATCATCGCTGGTCCCTTTTCCTCTGTTCCGCTTTACCTCTCCCCATGGACCGATCCATACCCGCCATGCGAGGAGGCGCACTTCAGAACCGGTTCACTGGTAAGGTACCTCTCCAAAACCGGACAGCCGTTCTACGTTATCACCCGGAGTCTGCTGGTAAGACGGGATATCGAGCTGATAAGGGGCAGCAGCAGATCATTCGTTGCCATATCACTGAACACTCTGGACGAAGATATCACAGGCCTTCTTGAACCTGACGCTCCTGGAGCTGGGGAGAGAGTCGATCTGATACAGGATCTGATTGGAATCACCGGGCTCAGAACTGTAGTAAGAATTGACCCGATAATACCCGGAATCACGGACGGGGAGAGGCTTACGGAGCTTCTTCAGTGGGTACTTTCGGCAAAGCCCTTCGCAATCGGCCTGGAAACACTGAGAATGGACAGGTTCATTGCATCAAGGATGAAAAATGCGCTTCCGGAAGCGATGTTCAATCGCATGATGGAGTACTACACCCAGCCCGGTGAGGTTCCGGTTCATCCTGCGCAGGAATGGCGGCTGCCGCTTTTCAGACGGATTGCGGCGCTGTTCGATAAGACGGATATCAGGGCGTGTTTCTGCCGTGCTACACTGCCCAAGCAGATCACACCGTGGGACTGCAGGGGAGGGTATTGATGGTGACCTGCCTCTACCTGATGCCTACAGGTGAGTGCAATTGCATCTGCAGCTACTGCTACTGCCCAGAAGGAGGGAAGCGTGGCGACCCGGATCTGTTCAGAGGGGTTGTAGAATCATTCACTGATCATATCATCAGTTCCAATCCTCCGGTCAAACCTCAGATAAGGTTCACAGGAGGGGAACCCTGGTTGGAGAAGCAACTGCTGCCGGACATAGCCGGGCTCTTCCTCCGGAGTGTTCCGGATGGACTGGTGGTGGTCAACACAAATGGCATGCTACTCTCAGCAGATCGCCTTGGTGATTTCAGAGGAGATGAGCGTTTGATCCACGTGGTCTCACTTGACGGTCCGGAGACCCTTCACGATTCAAGGCGCAAAACCACTGATGGTCGGGGAACCTTCCATAAGGTTATCGAAGGTGTGAAAATGCTGATGGATCTTGACCTGCCCGTTTATCTGAATGCGGTGCTGGACACCGAGAGTTCCAGACATCTTCCCGAGCTGCTGCGATTTATCTCCTCCGAACTTGGTCTGGTTGAGCTTTCGATCTCCCTCCTTCATCTGGATACGGGTCAGCTGTCTCCCGGGGAGCGCTACAGCCTTCTGGCGTACGCTTACTCGGAAGCATCTTCCCGGTCAATCCGGCTGGGAGGTCATCACAGACTTCTCCTCGGATACTGGGTACCTGAACTCAGGTGCAATGCAGGCAGTGCAACGGCGCTGGTCGATTCCATGGGAATGGTTCATGCCTGCCAGAGATTCGTTGGACGTTCAGCACCCGATTGCATGTGGACCGATGACTTCGACTGGAACGGTTTCAGCTCCGGGCAGCAATGTGCTATGGTGTGCGGCAGTGACCACGATCACGCTGTTGGGAAAAAGCTCTACAATCTATACAGAGAGGAGTACCCCGAGTATCTTCATTCCCATCACCTCGACAGGATACTGTTCGGGGTTCTCGCGTGAGGCTCTGGAGGCTTTCTGACAATCTGCGGAACAGTAGCGTCCTGATAATGGGGCTTGGTACGAAGGACGGCGGAGTTGGAGCTGCTCTCTTTTGCAATTCGCGAAAAGCCAGAGTTACCGTAACAGATCTTCTGGATGAATCCGTTCTTGGCGATTCCCTTGCTGAACTTGCAGGTCTGGACATCAGATTCGTACTCGGTCGTCACAGGACAGAGGACTTCGCATCCGCTGATCTGGTGATCCGGAATCCCGGAATCAAACGCAGCAACGAATTTCTGGCTGCGGCTTCAGATTCAGGCGCAGCTGTAGAAAGCCCGATAGGCCTGTTCTGCGAAATCGCATCCAGACCCTGGACCGGAATTACAGGGACAAAGGGAAAGAGCTTCACCACGCACCTTGTCAGCCACATACTCAGTTCTGCTGGGGTGAAAACGGCAGCGGCAGGGAACAACTGTGCATCACCCCTGCGGTTAGTTGATGATGATTCGGTCTACCCGGTTCTTGAGCTTTCCTCCTGGCAGCTTTCGGAAATGAATCTGCACTGTAAATCACCCCATATTGGCTGCTGGCTGAATTTCTTTCCCGATCATATGAACTGGTACAGTTCGACTACAGATTACCTGTTTGACAAGGAATCCATCATACGTCACCAGAGCCAGGATGATGTCATTATCCTGCCCGCTGATGATAAGATTCTCTCGGTAATCACCTGTAGTTCGGAGAGGTATTATTTCTCCTCGGCCCATGCTCCCCCGGGTATCATGAAAGGTTCTTTTCTGGAGGACGGCTGGCTGGTATGGAGAGGCCCTGAAGTGATTAGACTCCTGAATGTTGATACTCTTCCCGAGCACATGGCGGTACCCGTCCATCTCGATCTCATCCCTCCTGCGGTATGCTGTGCTATTGCAGCGGGTGTCAATCCACTGAACATTGCAGAGGGGATAATCACCTTTCCCGGCATACCACACAGGTATCAGTTTGCGGGAAGATACGGGAGAATCCGCTTCATTAACGATTCTGCCGCCACCACACCCGATTCAGTAATCAGGGCTATCGGAGTTCCGGATACAGGTAAACTCGTACTCATTGCCGGAGGTGGAGGACACAAGAATCTGGACTACGGTCCCCTTGCGTCACTTATAAGAGCGAGAGTTCACAGTGTGATCCTGTTCAGCGATGACCCCGCATCAATCAGGCTGAGAAAAGCATTGAGCGGGATGAATGAGGACCGGCTCAGAACAGCCCGGGATATGCATGAAGCCGTAAACATCGGAATCAGTTGTCTGGACCCTGATAAAGACGGTACTCTGCTTCTCTCTCCTGGATGCAGCGGCGCTCCATTTTTCGTCGATCTCTTCGGGAGGGGAGATCAGTTCATCTCCTGCATAAAAGCCTCTGCCGGCTCTGAAGACCTCTGATGCCGCGTTCGCTCGAAGCCCTTGCAGCATTCATCCTCATCGTTTTCACTCTGCCCCTCATCTTAGTCGCATTGCTTATCTCTTCGGTTTTTATCGGCTTTCCGCCTTTTTACTTGTCCCGACGCATCGGACGGTGCGGTGTGCAGTACACTCACCTGAAAATCAGATCGATGAAGAGCGGGAGGGAGACCGGGCGGGTTTTTTTCGAGGTGCACAGGATCAATTTCTGGGGAAGGCTTCTTCGCAGGTTTCATCTGGATGAACTCCCCGAATTATTTCTAATACTTATCGGCAGGATGAGCTTCTGTGGACCGAGGCCTCTGCCCGCCTCTCTTCTGAAAGATCTGGATACGTCACTCCGCGAGACTGTCAGACCGGGCTGGACAGGCCCCGCGCAGTTATGGCTTCTCCGGAAGGGCAGGCTGGATAAGAGGTTACAGATGAGGCTCGACTCCCACTATGTGAGAAGGCGCAGCCCATGCTACGATCTGAGAATTCTGATGGCCACATTTTCCGGAGTGCTCAGATCCCGTGCAGTGAATCTCGACCCCGGCGGTTCAGCGGACCGGATAATTTTCGCAAAAGATCTGGAACGTGATGAAACGTCCTTACCGCACGAGCAGGAACCTCGTTCCTGAGAGAATGCCGTTTCCTTCATACCTTGCGAAATAGATACCGGTCCCGCCCTCCCATAAGAGTGTATGGTCACCCTGAGGCAGCTCTCCATCAAGAAGAACAGCGACCTCCCTGCCACTTATGTCGAATACTTTCAGGGATGCTTCACCTCCGTTGTGGGAGAGATGGAAGACCGCCGAGCCGTTTGCAGGATTGGCAGCCATCGTGAGGATACCAGGAGCAACTGACAGGTTTCCTTCAGCGATACCGGTCTGGTCGACGCTGAAGTATACGTTGACCGTATCGGCGCTCTCCGGTATGGAGGAAACCTCCACATATGTATCCTCGAAGGAGTAATCCCTGCTGTCGGGAACTGTCCAGTAGTTGAAGGCATCCGCGTTCTGGGAGGACGGACCCGGGAACGGATCCTCCTGGTCGCCGTAACTCTGTTCCTGCTCGAGTTCCCAGAGGCCGTCTGCCTGCTCCAGAGCTACATGGTAGTGCCCAAAGGAAGTGTGTCCGGGATACCACTGGTTGTCATTGCTGGAGACATTGTCATCTACGTGCCATATGAGAACGCCCCAGCCCGGGAGGGCTGCGTCGTAGCCTATAGGTCTGCGGTTCTCGACAAGATAGTACTCGTTACCTCCGGAGCCATTTGTCCATAACCGGTAGATGGTTCCAGACAGCTCAACAGAAGGAACGTCGTAGTAACCTGCAGAAGTGATATTCACCGGAGTGGTTATCCCGAGGTCAGCCCTGCTCCAGGCGCAGAAGTGAGCCGGACTCCAGCTGTTCCCGTTGTAGAGGCCAAAGGACATTAAGCCCCAGTCCCCTATACCGTTGGAGTCATAATCGTAGTCGTAGAGGTCCGGCAGCCCAATAACATGTCCGAACTCGTGGCAGAAAACTGCGGCTGATTTATCACCGGGATTATCGTCGTATTCGTTCTGAACACTGAAAGAGTAAACCTTCACTCCGTCGAAGGTCACACCACCACCGGGCAGAGACCAGGCGTGGGGCCAGATTGTCTGGGGGGTGCCGTCAAACTGTCCGGCGAACATTACATTTACGCCGTCTACGTAGCCATCGGAATCATTATCGTACTGTGAAAAGTCCACATAAGGATCCACAAGCTCGCAGACATCTTCCACCATACCCTGGGAGTTTGCCGGGTAATTCCCCCATCCGAAGTTATTAGCCACATAGTACTCATAAGTCTCCGGTGCCCTCTGCCATCCGGTTGTGGAGGGGTAATCAAGCGTTACAATATCAATCTGACCGAAGGATACTTCACTGTAGTAATTCTTGAGAGAGAAAGTATCCGCAGCAAAACCCATAGAGTCGAAGTAGACCGCAGGTGTCTGTGCCACATTATCTGTGAAATCCACAAGAAGTATAAGAACATTCATCCCTTCGTCTGTCCCGCTCAGGGCGCCATTCGGACCAAAGGGAGGGTTGAAAGGGCCGTATATCGGATTAGCCGCGTCCACACCCCTTGCCCGGGCGTCAGCGTAGGATTCGAAGTAAGACTGAAGGTTAGCCTCACCAAGCTCCGATTCCTCCAGAAGCCAGGGAGGAGGGGGGGCTGCGTACATGCCTGCGCACACTAGCAGCAAGGTCAATAGCGTCAGAGTTTTCATTTACACTGCCTTCCATGAATATCCGTGATAACTAACCCATCGGGTGGTTCGACTGATGGGAAAGTGAATTCAGCAAATGTTACAACACTGCTGTAACACCTCTTCATCCTACAATGTTCCGCTGCAGTTAATCTGCTGATTATTTTTTGCTAGAATGAACAATATCAAAGATGATATGCCCGTGTCAAAGCGTTGACCGGCTGACGCAGGTTAGAATTGACGGATACAGGACTTCCTGGGTATTTTCAAGTTACCCGCTGCAGTATAGGTGCTGCATATACACTACTGTTCTTAACGAATGGAGATTGAAGATGCTGCTGGTTCACTTTTTCATGCCTAAACTCGCACATAGTTCATATATGCTGGCAGGAAGCAGAACCTGCGCTGTTATCGACCCTTCAAGGGATGTCGATGGTTACATCAGTGCAGCTGCGGATCATAATTTGAAAATATCTCATGTTCTCCTGACCCATCTGCATGCTGATTTCGTGTCTGGCCATATGGATCTGGCGGCTATGACAGGGGCTTCGATTGTTGTACCTGCATCGGCATGCTGCACATTCGATCACATACCTGTGTCCGAGGGTGACAGTTTCCTGTTGGAGGACATGAAAATTAATGTAATGGAGACCCCGGGACATACGCCGGAACACGTGAGCTACATAGTAACGGATACCGGCAGGGGTCCAGGTCCTGCAGGCGTATTCTGCGGAGATACATTATTCGTCGGGGATGTGGGTCGACCGGACCTGTTTCCGGAGATGGCCGGGAAGCTTGCATCCCTGTTATACGACAGCCTTGGAAAACTCATGAAACTGCCGGATTTCTGCGAAGTATACCCTGCGCACGGTGCGGGATCCCTGTGCGGCAGGGCAGTGGGCTCCAAGTGGCGCAGTACAATAGGGTACGAACGAAAGTACAATGCCGCCCTGCAGATCGAAGAAAGGGATAGTTTTATTCAATCCCTTACCACCGGAATGCCTCCGGCACCGGATCATTTTTCCAGATGCAGTGCTGTTAACAGAGCTGGACCTGCAGCAATCTCCTCCCTCAGAAAGCCCGCAGCCATGAAGCCGGAGGAATTCAGAAAGGCCATCGGAGATTCTAATTCAATTGTATTGGATGTACGGAGGTACGATGCCTTCGGGGGACAGCATATACCGGGTGCCGTGAGCATTGACTTCGAGGGGAATATCCCGATTTTTGCAGGTTGGGTTCTTCCCCCTGATGCTGATATATACCTTGTCGCTACGAACCTCCCTGAGGTATTTGATACAACCTTATGGCTCAGAAGGGTAGGACTCGACAGGGTGCGCGGATATCTGGACGGAGGGATGTTCGCTTGGTCTCTTGCAGGTTTTCCCGCGGCACACCTGCCTCAATTGTCAGTAATTGAGGCCGATCTTGCGATCAGGTCCTGCGAAAAGAACCTTGTACTGGATGTGCGCTCTTCAACGGAGTATGACATTTCACACATCGAAGGCGCGGTCAATATCCCGGCACCTGACCTCAGGACCCGTTTCGGGGAGCTGGATCCGGATTCGGATATCCTTCTTGTATGCAGCACCGGATACAGATCAACTCTGGCGGGCAGTATTCTTCTGTCAAACAATTTTAGAAAGCTTCGCAACGTTTCCGGAGGGATGAAGGGCTTCAATTCGGCAGCTCTGGCACCTGCATGCCTGATGTGTTCCACACCTCATGGTCCGAGGCTGCTTGCAGGAAAAATGCACGATTAGATCATTGCAAAGATCGGAGTGGAAGAACGGTGATGGACTGGCTTGAAGCTGGAAGATGGTCCCCATACCTGGTAGGGGCGGGGATCGGAGTTCTCAGCTGGATAACTTTCCTGCTGTCAGATAAAGCCATTGGCTGTTCCACCGCATTTGCCAGAACGAGCGGTATGATCGAGAAGCTGTTCAGAGGTGATAAGGTAAAGGAAAAACCTTACTATAAGGAGTTCGTTCCGGAAATCGACTGGGAATGGATACTTGTTCTAGGTGTGTTTGCAGGCGCATTCATTTCCAGTGTTCTCTCCGGCTCATTCAGAATAACCATTGAACATTCGGTTTGGACGGCACACTTCGGAGATACACCGATCCTCAGGCTTCTGGTTGCTTTTGCAGGAGGTATCGTGATGGGTTTCGGCTCCAGATGGGCGGGTGGATGTACGAGCGGCCACGGGATAAGCGGAACACTTCAATGGACCCTGAGCAGTTGGATAGCAGCTATATGCTTCTTCGCAGGTGGCATCATTACTGCGCTTTTCATATTCGAGGTACTGGCAGGAGGTGCGTCGTGACCCTTGATGTGCTTCACAAGAACAGGGGGCTGCAGTTCGCTATAGCCATGCTTTGCGGAGTGGTATTCGGGTTCCTGCTTCAGAAGGGAGGAGTCACCGATTACGATGTCATAATCGGTCAGCTTCTTCTTAGGGATTTCACTGTTGTCAAGGTTATGCTTTCAGCAGTTATTACCGGTTCGCTGGGTATTTACGCATTAAAAAGCGCCGGTCTTGTCAAACTTCATCCCAAACCCGGATCACTCGGATCATCAGCGGTTGGCGGTCTTATTTTCGGTGTCGGCTTCGCGACCCTAGGCTACTGCCCCGGAACGGTATCCGGAGCTGTTGGAACAGGATCTCTGGACGCATTGCTTGGAGGAGTGGCCGGGATCCTTATCGGATCCGGTCTGTACGCTTCTCTCTACCCCAGGCTCAGAAGAGGTATCCTTCAGAAGGGTGATTTCGGGACGAAGAGCATCCCGGAGGTTCTGAATGTCAATCCATGGCTGGTGGTGATACCCGGCTGCCTGATTCTTGCGGTGTTACTCCTCTTTCTGGAAAACGCAGGATTATAAGCAGGATATGTCCCTATCGTGCAAGGAGATGATCGATAATGATATTACTGATACTGATTCTTACTGCAAGCGCGCCGGATACATTGTGGGCTAACGTTACAAGCGGCGGTGTTTATTCAACGGTTGATATCGGCGATATTGACGGAGACGGTGTCCCTGACGTGGTCAGTGGACTGTATTACTTTGATGATGAGCCAACACTGTGGTGCCTTTCGGGTGCTTCGGGGAATACCATCTGGACCAGTGATCAGTACAACGGCATTTACCAGGACGAGGGCCTTGCCGGAGTGCCGGATATGAATGGAGACGGTTACGGAGATATTCTGATGGCCACACCGGGCGGATACGCTCCTCCGGGGAGATGCCTTATACTGATTTCCGGGATAGACGGATCTCTGATATGGTTGTGGAGCGCATATGAGAACATGCCTGCCGGAGCCGGATGGGGTTATAGCTGCTGTCCGATGGAAGATCAGACCGGTGATGATCTTCCGGAATTTATCGGGGGTTTTGGTTCTACCGGGGGTGCAAACACTTCCGCAGCGGCCTGCTTGAATGGAGCCTCAGGTGACACCCTCTGGACCAGAACCACAGCGGATGCCGTTGAGGATGTACTTGCCCTGCCTGATGTAACGGGTGACGGTGTACAGGAGATATACCTTGGAATAGGGGGAAACTCCTACACCGATTATACACTTGAGCTGGTTGATGGCGCAGACGGCTCTCTTATATGGAACAGGAACGGCGGCGGAGATGTCATGTGCGTGTCAGCCGTTGATCGTGAGGATACCGTCCCCTGGCTGGTCAGCAGTTCATTCAGCGGCGAAGTGCAGTGTTACAACCTTGGCGGTGATTCACTGTGGGCAAGAGATCTAGGAGGAATGCTTCTTGATGTTGAATCAGGTCCTGATTTGAATGGAGATGGGATTGCAGAGATCGCTGTTGCCGGAGATAATGCGGGAACGATCTGTCTCGATGGAGTCACCGGAGTTACTCTATGGAGTTATGCCACAGGTTCGAATACCTGGAGTGTAGCCTGGGCTGATTCGGTCTACACCGGGGGGACATGGGTTCCCTGCATCGTCGGTGGAAGCGTCAACGGAAGAAAGATAACACTTGTTGATGCGCTGAGCGGGGATCTTATCTGGGAGCAGCCGTTTACCGAGAGGGTATACAATGTAAGCACTGTGTATATGGAAACTGTTTCCCCATCGCCCATTGTGTTTGCAGGCCTGCAGGATCAGCAGAGTCAACCGTACCATACGTGGGCTTTCCTGTCCTCCGTCGAAACGTCCTGTGAAGAAAGCTCGCCGGCAGGTTTTATCGGGAGTATTGTCCAGCGGAACCCTTCAAAAGGTATTATGATACTCACCCCGCCCGAGGGAGAGTGGAACTGCGGGATCTACGACCTTTCCGGCCGTCTCGTATGGTCTGCAGAACTCAGCTCTGAGGAGACAGTTAATGTGTCTTCATGGAATTCCGGAGTTTTCTTCGTTATCCTGTCCAACGGCTCTTCAGAGCTGAAGAAAACGGTAACAGTCCTGAACTGAACAGGAGAATAGAGGTCATCCTGCCTGAAATAGTTGTTCGCGTCGAAGACCTGAGGAAAAGCTACGGTGAGGTGCTTGCGGTGGATGGGATCTCCCTCTGCGTATCCAGGGGGGAGATATTCGGCATTGTAGGACCCAATGGTGCCGGCAAAACCACGATCATGGACTGCATCGTAAGCATGCGTAAACCCGATTCAGGATTCATCACGGTACTGGATCTTGATCCCCTCAGGCAGCGAAAGGCTCTCCTGAAAAAGGTAGGCATCCAGCAGCAGGAATCCGAACTTCCAGATAGAATGAAAGTATGGGAAGCAATTGATCTTTTCTCGTGCTTTTACGGGAATCCTGCTGATACTTCCGGGATCCTCTCAAGATTGGGATTGTCGGGTAAGAAGGAGTCATATTTCTCAGCCCTGTCAGGGGGGCAGAAGAAAAGGCTCTTCGTTGCCCTATCTCTTGTTGGTGATCCTGAAATAGTATTCCTTGATGAACTGACGAGCGGTCTTGATCCCCGGTCAAGGCGTTCGATGTGGGATCTTGTCAGGGCGCTTCGGGATGACGGTAAAACGGTGTTTCTGTCCACACATTACATGGACGAGGTGGAGAAGCTCTGTGACCGAGTCGCCATAATCGATAATGGTAAGATCGTTGCCATGGATACACCTGAATCACTAATCAGGTCACATGCCTTTGCCCTCAGTGTGGTCATGGGGATTCCAGACAGTTTTAACGGGAAAGAGATAGAATTGATACCCGGTGTGGTCGAAGCTTTCAGAGAGGGCGGAAAGACTGTCGCCCGTGTTCGGGACAGCTCCGCTGTTATTGAAATCGTGAAGCTGCTTGTAGACAGAGAAATTGAACTGGGGGACTTTCATACAGAGAAATCCACTCTGGAAGATGTTTTCCTGAAACTGACCGGAAAAGAGATAAACGACTGATATGCTTAAGCGGTATTTCAACCTGACACGAATGGAGTTTGTCCTTTACCTGAGGGAACCATCAGGCTTCTTCTTTACACTGATATTCCCGCTGCTGCTTATGATGCTGTTCGGAAGTATCTGGGGTAATAAGCCCTTTCCGGGGGGAAATTTCGGATACATTGATTACGCTGTTCCTGCCTTCATAGGTATGGTGATCTTAACCACCGGTATCTCGGGTCTTACAACAAGCATCGCAGCCTACAGGGAGAAGGGAATTTTAAGGAGGTTCAAATCTGCTCCGATTTCTCCCCTTCTGGTTCTCACAGCGGAGTTATCTTCACTATTCATAATTACGGTTTTGGGGATGCTCCTTCTCCTTGCAGCTGGAGTGATTGTTTTTGGAATGCGTTTCTTCGGCAGTATTCTCGAAGTTCTTGTAGCATTTGTTCTGTCCACTCTCGCTATTTCCGCATTGGGATTCATTCCGGCCAGCCTGGCCCCCACTGCCCGAAGCGGTATGATAATTTCCAATGTCATGTATTTTCCAATGCTGTTTCTTTCCGGAGCCGCTCTTCCCAGAGAAATGCTCCCATCTTTCCTGAAATCCTTCTCACAAATTCTTCCTCTTACTCATGTGATTGAGCTGCTGCAGGGGCTATGGCTCGGCGGGCATCTGTGGGAGTATCCAGTTCAGATATTAGTCCTGTGCGGCGTCACGACAGCCGGATTCGTTATTGCAGCAAAATACTTCAGATGGGAATAGAGCCCGCCTGTGTATCAGACTACTGTCCCAGTATGATTTTCACTCTAGCGAAAGTTTCCTGACTCATGGAAAGTTCAGATCCGGTTAGAAGAAGGTGTATCATATTGAACGCGGGATTTCCCTGGGACGCCTCCACTGAATAACTTATCACCGATCGACTGGTTTCTGTTGTCCAGATGAAGTTGTGCATACCAGTTGAACCATCGGTAAAGCAGAATTCAAGCAGCATGTGATGTTCCGGATAAAAGGTGAATGGTGTATCCAGTTCAAATTCACACCATGTATCTACATCAGCAGTGAGGTAAATACTGTCTGCCTGAAGCACAAGCTGTCTTGTTCCTGCAATATAGTTCTCAAGAAATACAGCACCAAGATTCGTGTTGTCTGTGTAACCCATGTATACTTCCAGATCGGTAAGAAGAAGAGTTGTGCCTGATCCACCGTTCTTGAATGCGAATGTTTCTATACATGCGGGAACAGAAATTTCATCGGCGTACGCCACAGCCATGTAGCGTGTTGGACTCATTCAACAGCCGATGGGATCCTCTGATGTGTATTGGTCACTGCCGATGTCGAACTGTAAGGCATATGTGGTAAAAACCGTAAGGAATAACAGAATAATACTCTTCATAATCAAAAACCTCCAGCCTGATAATATCTGTTTCCTGAAACAGAGAATAATGAAGAAGAATTCTCAGGTCAATAAAATAGAGAAAATACATATTCTCTTCCTGGATTCGGCTGAAAGTTGCCGGGTTCGCTGTTGCCGCGAAGTATTTTTGATTGGAATAGAGCCCGTCTACTGAAGACGGGCTCTGTTATGAAGGACAGCAATCACCACGGAGCTGCGAAGTGCTCGGTAACCGGCTCCATCTTATCAAAGGATGCTCCGGCTTTTTCAAAGAGTCCTTTCAGACTTTCGAGGGAGGGAGCGTTCCAGCAGCAGCAGACAAATCCTTCATCCCGGTTCGTATATGCCCGGTCCATGGTCATTCCGCTTCCACCGGAAGCTTCAATGACCTTTGCTCAGGATCTGTCTATGTCCTCTGGAGATAGCTTCGGCATTGTTACCAGGTATTTCATAGATACCTCCATTTCATTTGCAGCAGGAGTGATGATGAGTGCTGCATAACAAGTGCCTGATAATATTTTAACAAAGAAACCGTTCAAATGTCAAGTCATCATTTGTTTCAGAATGATACTGATGATTTTTCTGAGGCTATGATCGCGGCGCCCAGTGCGCCGGTGATCTGCGGGTTGTGGGGTATATGCATTTCAATTCCGGTTTCCTTCTGAAGGGCAAGTGCAACGCCGCGTATTTTTGCAACACCGCCGGTGAAAACAACTTCTTTCCTTACCTTAGCCCTTCCCGCCATGGACATTGTACGGCGGGCAACAGCCCTGAAGACCCCGTTGAGTATGACCTGAGGCCTGCAGCCTCCCTGCAGGAGGCCGATTATCTCACTTTCCGCAAACACCGCGCACATTGAGGAGATATCAACCTGACCATCATCCGGGGAAATGGATTCGTTCATGTTTTCCACGGGAATGCCGACTACGCTTCCCGACATTTCTATGAACCGTCCTGTGCCGGCGGCGCACCTGTCGTTCATTACAAAATCGACCGGCCTGCCCGATCCGTCCATTTCAATCAGTTTAGAATCCTGACCTCCAATATCGATAACCGTACATGCTGAGGGGAACAGATACGAGACGCCTTTTGCGTGGCAAATGATCTCCGAACATGATCTCTCTGCGCCTTTGAAATAGTTTCTTCCGTAACCCGTTGCGACGGTGGCTGCTACATCTCCCTGTCTTAACTCAGCTGCGTCGAGAGCCTTTTCGAATGCTCTGCGACCATTCTCAATAGGTGAATTTCCAGATTGCGTAACCATTGAACCAATTATCTGCGCGCCATCGAAGAGTACAATTTCAATCGAACTCGCTCCAATATCGACTCCACAGTAGATCATATCATCTCCAGAAGTGTTTGAATTCTTACCGAAAGCCTTTCCCTGTCCGATTCCGAATAATCCGTCTCAACTTTCAGATAGGACATTCCAAGCTTTTCCCTGACATGCTTTTCTACCTGCCATGATTCTATGCTGTAAGTCAGGCAGGCATGCCAGACAAGATCCACAACCGCGTCAATCCTGAATTCATCCGCAAGCCTCTCAATCAGTTCAAGCCTGCCGGTATTCGGTGTCATGCAGGAGCAGGGAATCCCGAAGTGCTTTCTGGCTATTGCTTCAATCGGGTTGCCGGTATTCTCCTCCGTGAGAGTATCAAGAGGCTTCCAGCCGGAGCAGGTTTCCTGAACAGCAACAATACCTCCACATTCCTCGATGATTTCGATAACCTTCAGGGTTCCATGGGACATGGGGCATCCGGTGAGCAGAATACGGGGGGCTGTTTCTCTGCATACAGGTTCCATCCTGGCTTCGATACGATTAGTGAATTCTCTCAGCATGGTATGATGTTCCTGCAATCCTGAAATCCTGTAACGCAGATTTGCCAGCTCAAGACCGGTTACAATGGAGGGTTTTCGCTTGCCCAGCTCAAGAGCATTTCTGAGCAGACTCCGTTCTTCATTCATTGAGTGGATCGCGTTTTCAAGATCCTGATCAGAAATCGAAAGGCTGAATTGAATCTCCAATGTTCTCTTCAGCTTGCCGACCTCTTTTTTCCAGTGTTCGAAGGCATCCTCTTCATTTACCTTCTGTGTAAGTTCCAGGATATGCTGAGGTTTCCTGTCGGCTATCAGCTCGTACATCTTTTTCTTACCGTCGCAGGTTGTCTCCGCGACAATCAGATCGGAAACTACAAAGAAGGGGCATCTGTTGGTCAGTATGTACCCGAATGAGGATTTTATCAGTGGACACAGGTTCGATGGAAGCACAGTTTCCGCTGCGGGAATAGTTCTTCTGCTCGCGCCGCATAGGCATACGGGCAGCGCCCCCGCAGCCAGAATGAGTTCCCTCGGTGTGAATTCGCAGTAGATTCCCACCACGCCCTTCCCCTGGCGCTTTTTCTCCCTTACGAGGTCGACCTCGTTTGACATCGAATTCCTGAACCAGTCAAAAGGATCCGAATCAGCTGGTGCCACATTCTGACTCACCGATTTTGTCGAAACAGGAACAGTTGTACGCCTTCTGGATTCAAGCAGCTCCATGAATGACTGCATCCTGTTGACCACCTGCTCGTTGTGCCTGCCGGGGGAGAAGGGAACATCGAAAGACAGTACCGGCAACCCCAGTTCTTTCTCAACAGCCATCTTTATTGATCGTTCGTCCCACGGGCAGTGACTGGCACCGGAGATTCCGGAAATGATAACTCCCTCTGCGCCGTTTTCCCTGGCACCATCTACTATCCTCTGAGCCCTGAATCTCTGGGATCCTATCATGCAGTCATCCAGGCAGTTTTCCGCAACCGCGCGGATGGGATCCACGTCTGTAGAGAGAGGGTAGAACGCATGGGATATGAGGTATTCAGTACCGGCAATGCAGCCTCCGAGATCCTCCAGCAGGTTAATAAGGGATGCGTCAGTAGGCGGCGTCACCCAGAACACTCGCAGCGGTTTTTCATTGACCAGAGGAGAAGTTCCTTTTTCCAGCCTCGAATGGACAAGAGAGAGCAAGCCATCGAGTACGTTGATTGATTCTGCAGGTTCGGAGCATGTGTGTATTGCAATGAACTCCGTGAGGAACATTTCAAGGCCCGGAAGGGGTGGCCTGACTGCACTGTATGTAAGTTCCCTGAGCTCTCTGACCTGCCCGCGTATTATGTTGAAGAGAGCAACGCTCCTTTCAAGCCTCTCCGGGGAGGCTTTTTTTCCGGTCAATTCTTCCATTCTCTCCACGACGGATTGCAGCTGCCCCTCAAGAAAAACACGGGTGTTCACCCGGTAGGCTGATTTTCCAAATGTTGTTCTCTCTTTTTTGGCAGTGGAGTTAACCGAACAGTCGAATCTTGCAGCCATCTCCCACCAGTGAACAGGATATCCGAGACCTTCGATAAGCTGCATAATAGCTGAGAAGTCATCGCAGCAGGCTCCGACTCCCGCTATGCAGAGATCGGGTTTCGGGAAGTAATCCAGCGTTACCATGGCTCCAAGTGCCGCCCTGACAAAACAGAGTTCTTCACCCGCTCCGAGCTGTGCTGCGACGTCCAGAAGATGAGTTTCCTCGGAAAAGCAGGGAGCCCACCATAGCTCATCAGCATAGAAAGTAAGTGTTTCAGGAAACGAGTAGGTTAATACAGGTACCTGACCCAGATCCTTCATTGCGGCTACTATCTTCCATCCGTTCTCCTTTGCCAGGAAGAGCCTGTCCTTCTCACTGAAAAGGAAAGCCCATAATCTTAGAGCTTCGAGTGAGTTGTCGAAGGAAAGCCGTCTGAGAAGAACATCACCTCTGCAGGAATATTCGTACTGACTGAAAAGGTATTTTACTCCTCCGGGGATGATGTCCCTCAGGAATCGGCATTTATCACTGAACTCCTCCGGAATGCCTGACATTCTGGAATCCCAGTCCATAACCGCTATTTTCGAAGGAGCTGAATTTCTCATAATGCTAACGTTTCCAGAAAGGCATCAACTCTGTTTCTCTGGCGTTCAGCATCTCCCCGGCCATAGGAAGTATCCAGAACCAGGACAGGAACATTCATGCTGCTTCGGAACCGCTCCCTTTCGGTAAACCAGAGATCACAGAACTTCAGTGTTTTCAGAATTAGACCGTCGCAGGAAGTATCTGAAATAGAATCATTGATGTATTGAAATATCTCTGTATTGGGTCGGGACCTGGCGCACCTGATGTCTCCGAATGCTCTGCCGGCGAGCTCTTCGATAGTACCGGTAACTGGAATCCCGTTCAGATCTCCAAAAGGAAACATTTGAAGCCCTGTGCAGTGCAGAGGAATAACGCCTGCATTCTTGCTCTGAACAGCCTGCAGAACCCAAGTATCCTCAAGAGCAAGAGGTCCGCCTGCGATGGCGATCATGCAATCGGGAGAAAAAGGTTCAGCTTTTTCCAGCAGCCCCAGCAGTATCTCTGCAAGTCCATCCGGGTCAGCGATAAGAAAGAGATGAAAGAGCCAGTGAAGGTCAAGCGGTGATATCTGCGCAGAGAGCGTTGCTGTTCTGAGAATTTCTCCTGTAATCCAGAGACTCATCGAATAACCCAATGCACGTTCTGCGGAGTATTCAAACCCGTACAAGTCCCTGCAATCAAGGCAGAACTGCTGCAGCTGATCGGAGAAGTACTTTCCTGCTGATTGTGATCTTGTAGCGGGAAGCTGGACGTGGTGTACAGTTACATCCTCCATATCAGCAATTGCAGAGAAGCATCTGCGGGTCTGGTCACATGTGGCCAGACCCATCCAGACATCGATCAAACCAAAGAGGCCCCGTCCGGAGTCAATTCCTCCCAGGAAAGCCTTTATGAGAGGACATATATCCTGCCGGGCCAGTTTTCCCCCAAGATCCTCCATTTCCACTGAAGCTTCCTGGAGTACTCTTACCGGTCTGAAACCCAAACCTGCAGCAAGTGAGGGGGGAAATCCTCTGCAGAGATATCCCAGGGTTTTCCCCCCGCTACTCCTGAATACCCGAATCGAATTCAACTCATGTTCAATTCTACTGAGGCACTTTTCCTGAAGAGCAGATTCTGGCTGCAGCATCAATTTACTCCTTTATCGCGACAAATCTTGCTCTACCGAAACCACCCTTCCGAGCGGTCTCGGCCATGAACATCATCTCCCCTCCCATCGCACCGAACATCTCCTCATCCCAGCCGATTATTTTAAGCGCATCGAAATAGAGCTGTTCGGTAAGCATTTTGATATAGAATTCCACATAGCCGGCATATTCCTCTGTCAGGTCTTCCGAAAGCTTAAGCTTGAATCCATACTTTCCAAGCAGCTCCTCGTACTTTTCTTTATTCAAAACCTCGGGAAATTTCATGAAGCTGCATATCCTCTGTGCCGTATCTTCATCCATTCCCTCGGGACCCTCGATCCAGTCTGTGAAGGCAATTGTACCTCCGGGTCTGAGGACTCTTGATGCCTCCTGGATGAGTTTTTCCTTGTCTCCGACGTAACACCATGCGTCCTCGCCCCAAACCACATCGAACGCACCGTCATCCCAGGGAATATTCTCGGCGTTGCCAACCTTAAAAGTTATCCTGCCGGACTGGCCATCCCTTGCTGTCCGTATGATTGCTTCATCGATCATATGCTGCGTCACATCGAGCCCGTATCCCTGTATTCCGTAACTCCTTTCAAGGAAACGAAGACCTGCGCCGAGTGCGCAGCAGACATCCAGCACTTTCTGCCCTTTGGTAATTTCAGCAGCATCAGCAAGGATTCTGGAGTGGCCCCATCCCCCGACATGGATCTGTTCCCCCATGATAAGCTCCCAGAGCTTACCTTCAGCACCGCTGTATACCTCTTTGACATTTTCGATTGTCATTCCGGTTTTCTTCACGAAAGACTCCCTTCTTCTCTATAAAAGATGATTATCAGACCCGGTTGTTTTCAGAACTGCGAGTATAGCCGACTGGTATACCGTTCAATGAGAAGTATATAGAGAGAAGTTGGATTCAGATCAGATCTTGCTCAGGGAACGGTGCTCAGCAAACAAGTCCCTCCAGGACTTGCTGCGGGCGGCTCAAATGCAGGTTCTGAAAATCAGTTCCATCATTACCCGCTCCCTTCATTGCAGTAATACATAGTAAACTGGTAAGCAATTAACACTGAATATTCACCGCCGGTCATGCGCGGTCAATATGTGATATAGCTTTCAGATGAAGCGGCTTGACATAAGAATAGGTATACATATGTTTACTTATAGGAACAAAAGAAAAGGAGCCTGTTATGAAAAAGGAAATCAGAGAATACGTTAATCGTTACAGACGTCTCCGGGCACGGCAGGAGGGATACAGTTCTGCAGTTTCGGAAGACAGCACGAAAAAAGGTTTCTTCGTAAGGCATCATTCCTTTACCAGGTCTGATATTTTCGAGAAAAGCTGGTTCAGCGAATACACAGATGAAGTGTTTGCTTCACCATTTGATTGTCTTGCATTTTACAGATGGTATGTCATCCCGGAGAAACTCCGGGAAGTGTCAGGATTATCGAAAGAGACCGATCTGGAGCTTCTTCTCGACAGGGCAGGCTATTCTACATCACTCATTGCAGAGGAGCTGTTCTGCATGATTGACATTTGCCTTGAATCAGGTCACTGCAGCAAAACAGATCTTCATCGCATACGCCTGGCCTACAATGGATTGACAGGCTTCCAGGATGACTATGTCCGCAGAATAGCCCAATGGGGTAACGTTTCAAACTATGCACAGAATTCTTCCCCGGAAGTGTTCTACACTGGTTGCTCTTCCAAGTCCCTGATCCAGATGCCAGCCGCTTCTATCAGCTGATCATTCGCAGGCTGAAACACCTGCGGCATTTCCCCCGGGGGTCGATAACCCGCACATAGCAGGCTTTGACCTTCATCGCATAATATGCGATTATTGCCAGACAGATATTCCGGGGGGAGATTAACCAAAAATGAAGATTACACTTGTTTATCCCAGTTTCGGCGATGGAAGTCATTCCCGGTACTTTCCATTTGGCCTGGCATATGTGGCGGCATGTCTTCTTGAGGCGGGGCACAATGTAACAGTGATTGATATGGAGGGCGGCGACCTCTCAATTGAAGATGCAGTTAAGCGAACGCTTGACTCATCACCTCAGGTAATAGCATTTGGTGGAATGGTAACAAGGTTTCGATTCGTAAAGCAGCTTGCCGACAGATTACGCAACGAGCTACCAGGAGTTTTCATGCTGGCAGGTAACAGCGGAGCCACAACTGTTCCCGAGATATACCTCCAATCCTGCGGATTGGACTGTGTGGTTCTGGGCGAAGGAGAGATAACATCTGTTGAATTAATGAAAATGCTGGAAGAGGCCACTGACTGGCATACCGTTCGGGGGATAGCATGGCTTGATGATAAGGGTGAACTGAGAACATCGCAGCCTAGAGATATGATTCAGAACCTGGATTCAATCCCATGGCCGGCCTGGGACCTGTTTCCAGTTGAGAATTACGTTTCAAGCCTGGATCACCGCCAGAACAAAGTGCGCCATTTAGAAGTGCTGGCCAGCAGGGGTTGTCCATTTAACTGTGTGTACTGCTACAGAATCTATGGGAGGAAAGTAAGAAGAAGGTCTCCCGAATCAATTGTAGCAGAATTGAAGGAACTGGTGAAGCGTTACGATATCAGATACTCCGGTTTTCCGGATGACCTTTTCACAAGCGACAGAGACTTTGTAATGAAGATATGCGCTCTCATTAAGGAAGAGCTTCCGGATTTGAAATGGTCCTGTCTGGGCAGAGTGAATACGGTTGATAAGGAGATGCTGCTTGCGATGAAGGATGCGGGGTGCGACTGGATATCATACGGTATCGAATCCGGCTGCGATGATATGCTATGCAGGATGAAAAGGGGTGTTTCAGCACAACAATGCCTGCAGGCTATCAAACTGACAGAGTCTACGGGTATCCACGCCGACGGTAGTTTCATAATAGGAATGTTCGGTGAGACTCGCGATTCCGTTGCAAGGACAGTGGAGTTCTGCAGACAGGCTGACATTACCGCTCCAATGTTATTTGTAACTCCATACCCAGGGACAGCTATCTTTGACTTGGCCCTTGAACAGGGCAGAATTCCGGACGTAGAGAGGTTCCTCACAGAGATGAACAGTGCCGATAGTCTTCTTGTGAATTTGACGGATTTCACCGACAGGGAACTGATAAAACTGCGAGACTGGGCGCAGGGTACAATCGGCAGGAATTACCTTCTGAAGAAACCCTTTTCTCGGATTCCGTCTCTTCTTCTGAAACACTTTAGACTCAGGGGTTTCATGGGTCTGTTTCATGATGTCAGAGCCTTTCTCGCGTCACTTCTCCGAAGGAATTAAATGCCTCCGCCCCTAATTATTGAAGGATAACTTATGAGGGATAAAAAGCTTGATGAAATCGTAGGAATGCGCGGATCCGAACCTGTACCTTTCTACACACTGATGTCCAAGCGGATCAGGAACATACTTCTGGTCTCAAGCCTGTACGATTCATATACATTAGAGGAAGATGGTAAATTTACTGAGGTTCTGTTCTCCGAGTACCTTCTTCTTAACCTCAGATATGCCCCCCGTATTGCAAGGGTATCAACAGGTGAGGAAGCATTGCTGCGCCTTGAACAGGAGCGTTTCGATCTGGTTATTTCAATGCTCAGTATTGGCTCCATGCAATGTGATGAACTGGGCGCGGCCATCGCCGAAGCAGCGCCTGAAATTCCATTCGTGGTCCTTGCATATACTGGACGTGACCTTAAAATCCTGATGGATGAGGGCAGATTGAAGTCCGGTGCACAGGCATTTGTCTGGCAGGGGGATGCAAGGCTGTTCCTTGCTATCATCAAATCCATAGAAGACAAGCTGAATGCCGAGCATGATTCCCGTGTCGCAGGGGTTAAATGCATAATTCTTGTGGAAGATTCCATAAGATTCTGTTCTTCCTACCTGCCCATGCTGTATACAGAGCTGATGCAGCAGACACAGACATTGATGACTGACGGCGTGAATCAGATGCAGAAGCTAATGCGGATGCGAGCACGTCCAAAGATTCTGCATGCCAGCAATTACGAGGAAGCTATAGAACTCTACAGGCTTTTCCAGGACCATATTCTGGGAGTGATACTCGATGTGAGATTTGAGAAAGAAGGTGTTGAATACCCTCGTGCCGGTTTCCAGCTTGCCGAAGAGATACTGTCTAACGACCCTGAATGCCCGATTCTCTTCCAGTCCTCAGAAGAGATCAACAGGAAGATAGCCAATAGGATGGGAGCGGCATTCATTAATAAGAACTCTCCCACTCTCCTTGCGGACCTGAGGGAGTTCATGCGGAATTATCTCGGTTTCGGTGATTTCGTATTCAAGAATCCCGATGGTCATGAGGAGGCCAGGGCTGGAGATCTGAGGGAGTTGAGACTGGCATTGAGAAAAGTGTCGGATGAGAGCCTGTTTTACCACGCAGAAAGGAATGATTTTTCTACCTGGCTGATGGCCAGGACCGAATTCGATCTTGCTCGCGCACTCAGGCCTCAGAAAGCGGAGGATTTCGAATCCACCGGTGATTTGCGCTCCTACTTGCTTTCGTCGCTGAAGCAGTGGATGGACAGGTACAGGGCTGGTCAGGTTGAGGAATTTTCCAGTGAGACGTTCGATTATGACACTGAATTCGTAAAAATCGGTTCAGGTTCTCTCGGTGGGAAGGGTCGTGGGCTGGCTTTTATAAACGCTCTTCTGAATATCTACAGTATCAATGACGAATTCCCCGAAGTAAATATCTACGTTCCTCCTACCGCAGTTGTGACAACAGGGGTTTTCGACCGGTTTATGGAGAATCCCGGGCTTACGGAGCTGGTTTTTCAAATGGAGAGGTCTGACAGCAACCTGTCCAGCATGAAACGGGACAGAACGATCGCCAGAGCTTTTCTGGACTCACCGATCCCGGATGATGTCAGAAAAATGCTATACGCTTTTCTTGAGGAAGTCAGGTATCCTCTGGCAGTAAGATCCTCCAGCCTTCTCGAGGACAGTCCCTCTTACCCTTTTGCGGGCATCTACAGCACTTATATGCTCCCTAACAACAATCCTGATATCGATGTTCGAATGTTGCAGCTTCTCAGCGCAATCAAACTGGTATATGCGTCTACTTACTACAGCGAATCGGTAGCCTACATAGAGACTACACCCAATCGCCTTGAGGAAGAGAAAATGGCTGTGGTAATTCAGCAGATAGTAGCAAGAGAACACGGAGGTGCTTTCTATCCAAATTTTGCCGGAGTAGCGAAGTCCTACAATTTCTATCCCCTCGAGGGTATGAGCGAGGAATGCGGCGTTGCTTCGGTTGCCCTTGGTCTGGGGGGTACTGTGGTAGACGGTGGCAAATGTGTAAGGTTCTCCCCGGATTCCCCTGGAAGGCTGTACCAGTTCTCCTCAACGGACGAGTATCTGAGAAACTCCCAGCGCGAGTTTCTTGCTCTGGATCTACAGAGGGAGGTGGGTGTGAATACCGATGATCCGGGCCGGGATATGCACCTTGTAACCCTGGATCTGCAGAGAGCACAGGAGGACGGGACCCTTGCTCCTGTCGGCTCAGTTTATTCTGCAGACAATGACATGATAATAGACGGCACATTCAGACCTGGTGCGAAGCTTGTTACAATGGCGGGAGTGCTTAAAGGGGAATATTTTCCGCTTGCACCGCTTCTTAAACACCTTCTCAAAATAGGGAAGGTCGCGTTTTCAAGCGATATTGAGATTGAATTTGCTGTGAACCTGGAAAACACACAGTCTGGGGAGTCCAATGACTTCGGTTTTCTCCAGATCAGACCGATGGGCTATACTGCGGGAGTGCTTCCTGAAGTGGAGGATATCACCGAGGAGAATGCCATTTGCGTATCTCACCAGGTACTTGGCCACGGATTCATAGAGGATATCAAGGATATAATTTACGTATCCGCCAGAAAGTTCGACCGTAGTCAGACGACAGAGATAGCCGCAGAAATCGAGCGGCTGAATCGAAAGATAAGACACCTGAGAAGACAGTCTCTTCTGATAGGTCCCGGGAGATGGGGAAGCTCAGACGGCTGGCTGGGTATACCAGTCAGATGGAATCAGATATCATCGGTGGGCTGTATTGTGGAAACCCCCCTTCCGGACATGGATGTGGAACCTTCACAGGGAACCCATTTCTTCCAGAACATCACTTCTCTTGGCATAGGTTACTTCACGCTGAAAAGAAAAGGTGAAGATTATCTCGACTTCGATTACCTTGAGAGCCACACTGCCATGGAGGAAACGAAATTCCTGAGGTATATCCATCTTAACAGACCGCTGCGGATTCTTATCAATACTAAAGCCAGAATAGGAACCATCCAGCTGACATGAAAATGATCCCCGGCTCCTCCTACAGAAAAGATCCCGGACCATTTCACCTCATCAGCCCGTGCTAATCCCCACTCCTCTTAAGTTTCAGCATTTCATCGTGGAGAATCCTCAAGCCACTCCGCAACGGAATCTGCCGTCACTCCTGCTTCCGCCAGATCTGTCATGCTGAAATGATTCTCCTTAGTCGACACACGAATGTCGAGTATGTCCGTTATATCAGCTTTTTCTATCTCTCTTAATTTCATTATCTACTCCTGAGTTAACGTCTCGCATAACCGGCTGCTTCAAACCTCAGTGCGAAGCAGCTCTCTTTGCCAGTCCGTGTTGATGCGATTGTTAGGCTATCTTTCTATATGAACCTAGTTTTTGTCTCCTTTACCATAACTCTCATAGAATACAATTTCATCAAGTAGTTTGCGTTTGGGAGGCTTAGCCTTGGAGTTCGTGTGGCCTATTGGAATAATGGACAATAGCTTACCCCCTTAGGTATGTTTAATGAATCTCTAAGCATCTCTTCATCAAACATGCCTACCCAACAGCCGCCAAGTCCGATCTTGGTGGCTGCGAGCAAGAGGTTCTGTGCCGCAGCGGTTGCATCCTGAATGCTGAAGAGATCGGATTTAATGCTAGATTACCATTTCATGTAAGCTGTTGTGTCCGTGCACACAATGATTACCACTGGCGAACGTTTATGGTCACCAGCGAGCGTCAGCAGGACCGGTGCACTGACTTGGGCAAGTTCAAATACATGTGGATGTCTTCGGGTTCTTCAGCAAAGAGCTGTAGGTCAGGATTACTCAGGAGTTGACAGCCCATTCGTATATAAAAATCCACAGTCTTTGGTACTGGCGTAGCGCTAATGTACAGACCGCTAACATCAAGTATTTCAGCTTCCTCTTTCACCATCATAAAGAGTCGTTTGCCAATACCTCGCCCTCTGTATTCTTTGCTTATCCAAAGTGGACCGAAGTTGTACATGAGGTTATCACATCCATATCGCTGATTAATATCCAATCCCGCAACTCCGATTGGAGTCTCATCATCAAAGGCGCTAATCAACAACATCTCACCACGCGATAGCTTGTCTGTCCATTCTTTAATAATTCCATCCCACTGGGATTGAGAGAACCCAGGGTGCCTGAACACACGCTTTTCCTGAATAAGCAGCCCATCCTTCATTCTGCACCAAGTACTTGAGTAGTCACTTCTGTCGAGACGGGTGAAACCGTCAAGGTTTGATGGTTCTAAATGTCTATAATGAATCATAGATATTTTCCTGCCAAACCGCTCTAAATCAGCAGACAGTAATGAACGAGCATTAAGTACAATGGCCGCTGTTCTGCTGCATTTATTGTTAAAAGCTCATTTTTCGTACGAAGACACAACAATTTCACTTGACATATTCTTGAATCCTAAACTTTCAGCGAGCCTTACCGATGGAATGTTATCAGCATCAACCAGATAAATCGGTCGATAGCCATGCGAGAAGCACCATTCGATGGCGTGTCTGACAGCAGCCTTGCCGTATCCTTTATTCCTAAATTCCGGTGAAGTGCTGACAACGATATTTGCTCCCTGATAATCAATATCTGAGATAAACGATGAGCAAATAATTGTATCGTTTTTAATGACACAGAAATATCTTCCAGCTCGTACTGATTCTACTCTTGCGTTCCATAGGTAATCAGCTTTTTTCTTTCCAGTATTCTTGCAGAGGGAAGTGTATTTGGTTTTGTCAGCTTCAGATAAAGTAGTAATTTGAAAGCTACTTTCCTTTTGTACTAATTCTTTCTTTTCTATTGTCATCCGTGACATCAACCTGGTGCTGTAAAGCAATGCTGGAAGAAATTCAAAAATGATATCATCAATCATGCGTAGTGTATTCTTGTTTACAGCATTATCTGGAAAGTATTTGCGTTGAATTTCAAATGCTGGAGCAAGCTCTGGAGAAATGGAGAATACTAATTTTTCTTCAATCTCTGTGCAAATCAGATGATGTATATAGAAGAATGCAAGCGGCTCTGATCTCCTTTTGCATGGGAATACATAGCGACCTGATTTCATTCTTTCCGCATCAATGCAAAGATATTTTCGATAATACTGATCAAAAGAGGTCAAAGTTCTCTCCATTTTTCTTTTAACAATCAGCATAACCAGCGCTGATATCATGCACCTGAAACCTCAACCGGCGACTGGTTCATGCTGTGGTTATGTTCATATTTATAGACTCATACAGTCTTCTGAGTATCTATATGCTAATTCCCTCCCCAGATTATCAAGTTCAGGAAATATCGTATTTCTACCAATACCTACCATGAGAAGCTCACGCCGTATTTCTCTCTTTGCTTTACCTTCTATATAAATTCTCTGTAAGAATTTCTTGCGCATATTTAATCTTTGTATACCCGATATTTTACATCCGTGAATAGTAAATGCTCCTCTCTGGGCCAAAATACGTGATGACATCCTGCTTGGTCGTATTGCTGCGGGATACATAGCATTTATCCGTCTATTTACGGTTGATGGATCCCCAAGACAGTAATCAGACATTTCATCATCTGAAGCCAATGGAACTCGATTTATTTTCAGTGTCCACTCATTCAGTTTCCAAGGATGCAGAGTCCATACGGTTGCATCCGATTCACATTGGATGTTTTCAACTGCGAAAAATAGGGCGACTAGTGCCCCCTCTGTCCAATCCAGAAGACGTGTTGGTGCACCATAATGCTGCATTACAAATAACCACTCAAGCTCATGTTTAGGAAGATGTTTAAGAAATGGTGATGCCGAGAGTTGAAAATCACGATTAAGCTCTCTCTCAAATTGGACACAGAATTCACCTCTATACAAAGAAGGCACGAGAGACCATTCCGAATTTGCTTGCCCTCTATACCAGGTATAGGTTGTTGAATTTTTCAGGTCGAAATATTCATCATTAATATACTTAACGAGATCCAAGTATTCAGAAAGGCATCTGACCTTCTCCATTGATTCACCATTCTTCTTTTCGATAGTCTTGTTCTACTTGTCTATGGCTCCATTTTCAAACATAACAATGATTATGTAGAGTCTTCATTCTTTTCAACTATCTTCTCAACTAACACTATTAATTCATGTAATATGCTGTCAATGGTAATCACATTTTAGGAATGCGATAGAAGAAGAGAATATGTGTACACTAAAGCAGGTGATATCCGAGAATATATAGAGTCTGTATATCTGGGAGATTCAATATACTTGAAAAAAACCCCCGGCTGAGCCGGGGGTCCTTCTTCGAACTCTTTTGTAGGAGTACTCCTACACAACACCCTGAGCGATCATTGCATCGGCAACCTTAACGAAACCGGCTGCATTTGCACCGAGAACGTAGTTATCCGGCTCTCCGTACATTTCCGCAGCAGCTCTTGCCTGGGCGTGAATGCTGATCATTATGTTATGAAGCTTTGTATCAACTTCCTTACGGCTCCAGCTTGAGAATGTAGCGTTCTGAGCCATTTCAAGCCCGGATGTTGCTACACCACCAGCGTTTGCGGCTTTGCCTGGACCGTAGAGGATTTTGTTCTCGATGAAGATATTAACGCCATCGGGAACTGTTGGCATGTTGGCTCCCTCTGAAACGAGGAAGACGCCATTGTTGACAAGATTCTGTGCATCCTTCGCATTGATCTCGTTCTGGGTTGCGCTTGGGAAAGCGCAATCGGCCTTGAAATTCCAGAGCGGGTTGTAATCAAGTTCGGGATCAATGGGGATATATTCAGCACTGGGGTATTTTTCAGCGTATTCTTTGATCCTGCCTCTGCGATTGTTCTTGAGGTCCATGACGAAGGCAAGTTTGTTAGCGTCAACACCCTCTGGATCGTATATGCAGCCGCCGGAATCTGAGAGTGTAACCACTTTGCCGCCGAGCTCGGTGATCTTCTCGGTGGCGTACTGAGCAACGTTTCCTGCACCGGAGACGAGGCAAACCTTGCCGTTGTAACTGTCTCCGCGGGTCTTGAGCATCTCTTCACCGAAGTATACAGCTCCGTAACCGGTAGCTTCGGGTCTTATGAGGCTTCCACCGTACTGAAGACCCTTTCCAGTGAGAACACCGCTCCATTCGTTCTTCAGTTTCTTGTACTGACCGAAGAGGAAACCTATCTCTCTTCCGCCGACACCTATATCACCAGCAGGTACATCGGTACTGGGTCCGATATGACGGAAAAGCTCCGACATGAAGCTCTGGCAGAAGCGCATTACTTCAAGGTCGGACTTGCCTTTGGGGTCAAAGTCCGATCCGCCTTTTCCACCGCCCATAGGGATGGTTGTAAGAGCGTTCTTCAGAACCTGCTCGAATGCCAGGAACTTGAGGATGCCGAGATTCACCGAGGGGTGAAAACGGAGTCCGCCCTTGTATGGTCCGATGGCGCTGTTCATCTCAACTCTGAAACCACGGTTAACATGGATCTCTCCATCGTCGTCAACCCAGGGAACCCTGAACATGATGACGCGTTCGGGTTCAACTATTCTTTCAGGAATTCTGGCTTTCCGGTACTCGGGATGCTTCTCGAGGACTACCTCGAGTGATTCGAGGACTTCCTGTACAGCCTGATGAAACTCTGGCTGAGCCGGGTCCTTCTCTACTACCTTCTGGTAAAGTTCTTCGAGCATATGCCCGTCCCTCCCTTCGAGGGTAAAGAGTTAAGAACAAGAAAAGAAAGTTGGTTAATATCATTCAAAACATGTCGGTTAGAACCTGTAGTTTACTGATTGATAGTGGCCTTCGTCAAGTACTGATATCGATTGCTGTAAAACCAACTACTTGACCGGGATATTCTACATGGATATTGTGCCGTAACTGTTATTAATTTAGCAGACAATTATCATCAAAATGATTGTATTACTTGTCCTTAATAACAACATTTGCCATCTGTAATGGAGGATGCATATGTACCAGCTCCTGCACAAGGAAAAACTTGGACCTGATATTTACCTGTACAGATTCCGGGCACCCGATATAGCCAGGTACAGAAAACCTGGTCAGTTCGTTATTGTTCGGATCATTGAAGACGGGGAGAGAATTCCAATAACGATAGCCGATGTTGATACCGAAGAGGGAAGCATTACCCTTATCATCCAGGCAGTTGGTAAGACAACCCTGCAGATGGCTCAGATGAAGAAGGGTGATTCCATACCGACCCTGACAGGACCTCTGGGTGAACCCACGCATATAGAGAAAGTCGGCAGGATTCTTTGCGTCGGGGGGGGCATCGGTATTGCTCCACTCTATCCCGTTGCAAGAGCAATGAAAGAGATTGGTAACCATGTCACCAGCATCCTTGGTGCAAGGTCCTCCAATCTGATCATACTTGCCGATCTTATGGGGGAAGCAAGCGATGAACTGATAATAACCACGGATGACGGCAGCGAAGGCCAGAAGGGACTTGTAACCGATGCTATCCGAAATCTCGTGGATAACGGTGAAGAATACGATCAATGTATCGCAATGGGGCCGCCGATCATGATGAAATTCGTCTGTATCCTCACGGAGAAGCTTGGTATTCCCACAATTGTCAGCCTTAATCCGATCATGGTTGACGGAACTGGCATGTGCGGTTGCTGCAGGGTAACCGTTGGCGATGAAGTAAAGTTTGCCTGTATTGACGGGCCGGAGTTCGATGGGCACAAGGTTGATTTTGATGAACTCATGGCGCGCCTTGCCACATATAGATCCGATGAAAGGAATGCGCTTGAACGCTATTCCTCCCATGCAGGCTGCAGACTTGACAGTATGCCCGAAGGGGGTTCACGATGAACGCCAAGGAAAGAATGAAGATCCCGCCTGTTGATATGCCCGAACAGGATCCGAAGGTGCGGGTAAATAACCTCGATGAAGTACCCCTTGGATATACCCCCGAAATGGCCGTGCTTGAGGCCAGAAGATGCATTCAATGTAAAACGGCATTCTGCATTGAAGGATGCCCTGTGGGTATCGATATCCCCGGTTTCATATTGCTCATAGAAATTGGGGACTTCAAGGGTGCTGCCAGGAAGATGAAGGAGAGAAACCTTCTTCCCGCCATGTGCGGAAGGGTATGTCCTCAGGAGGAGCAATGTCAGCTGTTCTGCACAATAGGCAAGGTCAGGAAGAATCCCTGCGAATCGGTGATGATAGGTAAGCTCGAACGGTTCATCGCCGACTGGGACCGGGAACAGGGAGAGTTCGAACAGCCTCCCTCGCTGAAGCCTTCTGGTAAAAGAGTTGCAATTATCGGTGCAGGTCCTGCAGGCCTTACAGTGGCTGGAGATCTGATCAAGTTCGGTCATGAGGTTATAGTTTTTGAAGCGCTTCACAAAGCCGGGGGAGTTCTGGTCTACGGAATTCCAGAGTTCAGGCTGCCAAAGAAAATAGTGCAGTATGAGGTAGATTACCTGGAGAAGATAGGCGTGGAATTCCGGTATGACTATGTGATAGGGAAGACTATACCTGTAAGGCAGGTCGTTGATGATTTTGACGCGGTATTTATCGGAACCGGCGCCGGTCTTCCAAGATTTATGAGAGTCGATGGAGAGAACCTTCTGGGGGTTCTTTCTGCCAACGAGTATCTCACCCGGGCTAACCTGATGAAAGCCTACGATTTTCCAGAAGCTGACACACCCATAGTAAAAGGTAAGAAAGTTATTACTGTTGGCGGTGGAAATGTCGCGATGGACTGCGCTCGAACCGCTCTCCGAATGGGAGCTGAAAGATCGCTTATCGTTTACAGGAGGGCCGAGGAACAGATGCCGGCAAGACTGGAGGAGATCCACCATGCGAAGGAAGAGGGGATTGAATTCCACCTTCTGCAGAATCCTGTGCGTCTTGTAGGCGACGATAGGGGATGGATCAGGGGTGCAGAGGTCATAAAGATGGAGCTTGGTGAACCCGATTCTTCGGGAAGAAGACGGCCGGTTCCGATCGAGGGAAGTGAATTCATCGAAAATACGGATGCATTGATCGTTGCTATCGGAAACAGCCCCAATCCGCTTGTACCCAATAGCTTCCCCGATCTTGAAGTCACCAGATGGGGTGGTATCGTAGTCAACGAGATAACCGGTCAGACTTCGGTACCCGGTGTTTTCGCCGGTGGTGATATTGTTCTGGGTGCAGCCACCGTCATACTGGCCATGGGGCATGGAAGAAGGGCTGCCAGGGCAATGAACCTGTACCTCAGCTCCGGACGATGGGTGGATCTGGATAGTACACTTGATCTGTGCAGAGCGGAAGTTCATTGAGGAGATGGTGTTCTTGACTTTTAAGCAAGCTGAACGTAGAGTTCCGCCATTCCTTAGAAAATCATGTTGAATAGAGGAGGCATCAATTGAAAGGCCGCGTATTAATTATCGATGACGAGGCAGAGATTCGCCGTAATCTCACCATAGGTCTCACTCAGGAGGAATACACTGCAGTTGCCTGTCCGGATGGCATTTCCGCGATTCACGAACTGAACCAGGCAAAGGAAAATGGAATTGCCTACGATTATCTTGTTACCGACATATTCATGCCGGATATTGATGGGCTCAAGATACTCAAGGTTATTAAGAACCAGTATCCAGACCTTCCAGTTCTTGTAATAACCGGTTTCGGTGATGAAAGGCTGATGCTTACCGCACTTTCCGAGCATAATACTGGATATCTTGACAAACCTTTCGAGATATCTGAGCTTGTTGATGCGCTGGAAGAACTCGCACCCGGAAAGACAGATACACAAGCTACCGAAGAAGCCATTGATAATGGTATGCGTGAATCGGTAAGCGGGTATCTTACAGTGAAGATAACAGAACCGGATAGAAGCATGGAAATATACGATTCTCTGTACAAGATGAACGGTATTCAGTCATGTGACGCCGTCAGAGGCGATTTCGATATCATACTCCTGGCGCAGGCTTCTTCCACATCTGAAATACAGGAAATATTCAACAATATCAAGAGTATGGATGGCATCGAAGTTGTCTCCATGTCCCAGGTTGAACGCCCAAAACTCGACAGAGATGTTGACCAGTTCATCGAGACCTATCAGCACGCTGTAAAACATGACGCCCAGGCCGATGCCAGAAGGCAACCGGGAACCATGAGCTACATAATCGTTGATATCGATCCCGATGCCATACAGCAGATATTCACCACAGTGTTCTTCATCGATGAGGTGGTTTTCTGCGACGTGATAGAAAATGGCAGTAAACTGGTTGGGATGATCACAGGCCACGGAGCAATGGGGAAAACACCTCGTATAATTCAGAAACTTAATCAGATAGATGGTGTGCTCAGGGTTCGGGAAGCAAAGGTAATCAAGCTTATCGAAGACTGATACTCTTCTTACTTTCAAAGGAATAGTGAAACCATGTTGTTTATACTGATTCCTGCACCTGATTAAATCAGAAAGGGTGTGTGAAGGGAGTGATAAAAACGGCTGCAAAAAGAGAGAATTTCAACTACCGACTGTGGAGGTATGATGGGGCCCCAGGGGAACTGATTCCTCTTCTGCAGTCCGCACAGGAACACTTCGGGTATATTCCAAGACGTGCAATAAGTTATATAGCGGGAGTCACCGCTATACCTGAATCCGATATCTATGGAGTCATTACATTCTACAGCCAGTTCAGGCTGCAGCCTATGGGTAAATACGTCATCCGTGTATGTGCTGGTACTGCGTGCCATGTTTCAGGAGCAAAGCTGATAAGGGAAACCATCGAGGATGAGCTGGGTATCGAAGTGGATGGTACTACGGATGATGGATTGTTTACTCTGAATACGGTGGCATGTATTGGGTGCTGTTCACTTGCACCGGTCATAATGATCAATGACGATACACACGGCAGCCTGACACCCACCTCTGCTCGGAAGATCCTTCGCAATTACAGAAAGAAGGCCGCACTAAGCACCGATTCCATCGCAGTGACTGCAGAGAGTGTCTGATAATCTGACGAAAGGTCCTTTTGTGACAAATGTCTGGAGCAATGTATGAAGAAAATAGTAGTAGGAATGGGTACTTGCGGTCTGTCCGCCGGAGCCCAGGCGACTTTCGACAGGCTTTCTGCGTTAGCGGCAGCCAACCCTGATATTTGCACGCTCACCAGAACGGGCTGTATTGGTATGTGCTACAGAGAACCGCTGGTTGAAATAAGAGAAGGAAACGGAAGAGTTTTCTATGGCGGAGTAACCCCCGAATCCGCAGAGAAGATCTTCAGTAAGAACATTCTCGGTAACGAAATAATAGATGATGATAATCTTGTGTACGTCTGCAGTCCCGATGGGGAAACCTACGGTTCAGAATGCGAATTTCTCGATCTGCAGGAAAGAATCGTACTTCGCAACTGCGGTACAATAGACCCCGAATCGATAAAGGATTACGAGGATGCTGGAGGCTATCAGGGAGTAAGAAAAGCTCTTATGGAAATGACCCCTTCCGAGATAATCCAGACCATTAAGGATTCGGGCCTTCGCGGACGTGGAGGCGCCGGATTCCCAACCGGATTGAAGTGGTCCTTCGCGGCCGCGAATGAGGGGGATCAGAAATATGTAGTCTGCAATGCTGATGAGGGCGACCCCGGAGCATTCATGGACAGATCTGTTCTTGAGGGCGACCCTCACGCGATTCTTGAAGGGATGATAATCTGCGCCAGAGCTATCGGAGCAACATTCGGATATATCTACTGCAGAGCAGAGTATCCTCTGGCTATTCACAGGCTGGAAATCGCCATTTCGGAAGCCAGAGAACGGGGTTACCTTGGAACGAATATCGTTGGCAGTGGTTTCGATTTTGACCTTAAAATAAAACAGGGAGCCGGAGCATTCGTCTGCGGAGAAGAAACTGCATTGTTCGCATCGATAGAAGGAGAACGCGGGATGCCCCGCATACGCCCGCCATTTCCTGCGGAGAAGGGACTGTGGCAGAAGCCAACCAATAATAACAACGTTGAAACCTTTGCAAATGTGCCCTGGATAATATGCAACGGTGCAGGAGCCTTCACGGCCTTCGGAACTGAAAAAAGTCCTGGAACCAAGGTTTTCGCACTGGCCGGGAAAGTGGTTCATGGAGGGCTGGCTGAAGTTTCCATGGGTACAACAATTGAGGATCTTGTTTTCAAGATAGGTGGAGGCATTAAGGAAGGGAAGAAATTCAAGGCTGTTCAGATGGGCGGCCCTTCCGGAGGCTGTATCCCCGCTGACATGAAGAATACTCCAGTAGATTTTGAGTCTATCCCTGCCACTGGGGCTATCATGGGTTCAGGCGGCATGGTCGTCATGGATGAAGACATTTGCATGGTCGAAATAGCAAGGTTCTTCCTTGATTTTACTCAGAAAGAATCGTGCGGGAAGTGCACTTTCTGCAGAATAGGAACCCTGAGGATGCTTGAGATCCTGGAAAGACTGACAAGAGGAGAGGGTGAGCAAGAGGACATTGAAAAACTCGAGCAATTGTCGATCCAGATAAAGGAAGCAAGCCTCTGCGGGTTAGGGCAGTCCGCGCCAAACCCGGTACAGACTACGATCCGCTATTACATTGACGAGTACAAAGCTCACATCTTCGAGAAGAAGTGCCCGGCCGGTGAGTGCCAGGCACTTGTGGAATTTTATATCATTCCGGATAAGTGCGTCGGATGTACCCTCTGTGCTAAAAACTGTCCGGTCGATGCCATCTCAGGTGTTGTTAAAGAAGTTCATGTAATTGATGTTGAAGCCTGCGTTAATTGCGGTAAGTGTATTACAAGCTGCAACTTCGGCGCAGTAATTACAAGGTAGGAGCGGCCAATGGATAAGATCAGAGTTTTGATCAACGGTAAGGAAATCGAGGCCACTCCCGGGAAGACAATTCTTGAAGTGGTCCATGAAAATGAATTGGACAGTATCCCAACCCTGTGCTATTCACCGGAGCTCGAGCCGTACGGTTCCTGTTTTGTGTGTGTTGTACAGGTTAAGGGATGGGATAAACTGGTTCCAGCATGTGCTACCCGCATTGCTACGGATATGGAGATTGAGACCAGGAACGATAGGATCATGGCATCGAGGAAAACAGCTCTGGAACTGCTGCTTTCCAACCATTACGCTGACTGCTTGTCCCCATGCATGGAGGGCTGCCCGGCTGGTGTTGACGCTCAGGGATACATTGCTCTCTCTGCAATGGGACAATACCAGAGCGCGGTTGATCTTATCAGGGAGAAGAACCCCCTCCCCGCCATGTGTGCGCGTGTTTGCGTCCGCAAATGTGAGGACGAGTGCAGGAGAATGGATATAGATGCACCCGTCGCTATAAATAATATCAAGAGATTCGTTTCGGATTCACCGAGAGCGTACGATACCGTACCTGAATGCGCTCCTGATACGGGAAAAACTGTCGGGATCATAGGCTCTGGACCTGCAGGTCTTACGGCAGCGTGGTTCCTGGGCAGAAGCGGGATAAAACCTGTAATTTACGAAGCAAAAGAGCGCACGGGCGGAATGCTGCGTTACGGTATTCCCGAGTACAGGCTCCCTGACGATATCCTGGACAGGGAGGTTGAGTACATCTGCCGTACCGGTGCGGAGATCAAATGCGGTGTCCGTGTCGGGAAAGATGTAACCCTTGAGGAACTGAGAGAAAAGCATGACGCTGTCTTTGTGGGTCCCGGAGCATGGACCGGGAAAGCCATGCGGGTTGAAGGTGAGTTTGATACAGAGGGCGTTGTACCCGGTGCGGATTTTCTCGTTGAGAAAACTGATGATCCCGAACAGCTTTCGGGGACAGTAGTTGTTGTGGGCGGAGGTAATACCGCTATGGATGCTGCTCGGGTGGCATGGAGGCTTAATGCCGATAAGGTTATCGTTCTCTACAGAAGGACCAAAGCTGAAATGCCAGCTGATAAGATGGAGATCGAAGATTGCCTGGAAGAGGGCATAGAAATAATGGAGCTGGCTGCTCCAACGGGGATCATAAAGAAGAACGGCAGGATCAGCGCCATTCACTGCCAGAGGATGAAACTCGGTGAGGCTGATGATTCCGGAAGACGTCGTCCCGTTCCAATAGAGGGTGCGGAATTCGACCTTCCCTGCGATCTGGCCATTTCCGCAATCGGTCAGAACACCGTTCTCGAGGGTCTTTTAGATACGGATAATGGTGAGCTGGATCTTACAAGGTGGAATACATACATCATCGATGCAGGAACTATGAAAACCAATATCGAGGGTGTATTTGCAGGAGGAGATGCAGCTGATGACGGACCCACCGTTGCCATCGATGCGATCAGGGACGGACAGAAAGCCGCAAATGCAATAATAGCCTGGCTGCTGAATGAAGATCTGGAAGCCGAATCCTTCTCAACGCATAAGGAGTTCTGGTCAAAACCCGGCAAGGCAGAACTTGGTGATGTCAAGGAATCACCTCGTCACGAAGTTCATCAGATAGATGTAGATGACAGGCGCAACAACTTCCTGGAAGTAGCAACAGGTTTTGAACTTGAGGATAACGATCATGAGTGTGATCGATGCCTGTCATGCGGTTGCGTAAGATTCGATGATTGCGACCTCAGGCTGTACGCTGAGGAATACGGCGTGGATATGGAGCATTTCAAGGGTTATGTGAGAAAGCACAAGATTGACGACCGTCACCCGTATATCTCCTACGATCCGAACAAGTGTATTCTCTGTGCGAGATGCATCAGGACATGCGCGAGAGTGCTGCCTGTTTCGGCTATCGGATTCGTGGGCAGGGGTTTCAGAACGGAAATGCGCCCTGCCATGAACGATCCTCTCGTTTCCACAAGCTGTGTTAGCTGCGGTAACTGCATTGATGCATGTCCAACTGGAGCACTTACTGTGAAATACCCCTTCTCCGGACGGGCCTGCCTTGAAACCTCTGACATAAAGACTCACTGCGGTTTCTGCTCCCTCGGCTGTGAGATCCTCGTAAGATCCTTCGGTGCCCGAAGGTATTTCATAGCATCACCCGGAATTCCCGGAGAGTACCTTTGCAGGTACGGCAGGTTCGGACAGGAGTACTTCATCAAGCAGGATAGATTCAGAGGTCCGGTTGTGAAGGATGGCTACTCATACAGCCCGGTGACTGCAGGGGAAGCGAACGGGAGAATTGTAGAGTCCCTGAAACAGGTGGCAGATGAACATGGCTCCGAAAGTGTTGCCGTCTTCGTATCTCCCGAACTTACAAACGAGGAGCTCCACCTTGCAGGAATAATCGCAAGGGAGGGCATAGGAACGAACAACATCGGCTCACTTGCAATCCTCTCAGGCGGGGGCCGCAGCGGCGTGCTTGACCCTGCATTCGGATTCACGGCTTCCACTTCAGACAGAAGCTGCATTGAAAACGCTGATCTGATCATCTGCAACAATACGTCCCTGCAATCCGATCATCTGATACTTGCAGTGGATGTTATTCAGGCAGTCAAGAGCGGGGCGAAGCTTATCGTTTCGAACTCGGTCCTGGACTCTATGGACCAGCACCTTGCAGCCCTCGCTGTAGATCCCATGAGAGGCAGAGCATCTATCTTCTGGAATGCTGTTATACAGGTTCTCATAGATGATGGAGATGTCTCTCCGGCAGCAATTGACGGAGGTGATAAATTCCTTCTTAACAGGGAGGTTTCCGTGGAGCTGGCAGCTGCCAGATCCGGTGCGGATGAGTCGGATGTTTACGAAACGGCTGAACTTATCCGTCATTCGGGAAACATAGTCTTCATTCACAGTCCGGATAGAGCACAGGGGTCCTCACCCGATGACATGGAAATATTCGCCGACCTGGTTCTGTTGCTTAGAGAAGCGGGTAAGGTTTCTGATATGCTTCTACCTCGGTTGATTGCGAACAGCGCAGGTCTTGAGGTCATGGGCGCTGATCCTGCATTCGAACTCGGCAGAAAGCCTGTTGATAAAGATTTGC
>JAGLOY010000051.1 GCA_023138735.1 Candidatus Aegiribacteria sp.
GAAGATACCAGGAAATGGAGGATAGCCTTAAGCAGTCCTTCCATACCGATTACAACCTCAGTGTGGATTCAGCAGTTCTGGAGCAGTTGGTGCTTTACTATTCCGAGGAGGCCGAATTCCCGACCGGTGAGACCGTTGCATTCTCATCGGATCTCGGCAGTGTAACAGCTGAAGAGATAAGAGGTGAGATTGCTTACAACCAGAATCGTCAAATGATAAATCCCTCCGATAGAGAATGGATGAACGGATTCATCGACCTCCTGCTTTTCAACTTCTACAGCCTTGACCTTCTTGAGAACGAATCCCCGGAGTTCGTTAATACTCTCCGCGAGGAATCGGATAAATACCTCATGGATATTGCATCCGAAGAATTCTACACAGACAGTATTCAATCCACGGTAACTGTTACCAATGAATATATGGAAGATCTATTTGACAACCTTGAGGAACCCTTTACAACTATGGAAAAGAGAGTTCTTCAGGCTATCCATATGCCTCGGGATTCCGCCATTGTATACCGTCATATGTCTCCGGAGGAACAGAGCGAATTCCGTCTCAGAATGTCGGGATTCGTGAATCTGGCTGCTGATTCAGCTCATCCACAGATAACTTACCCTTTGTCTGTCAATCAGGTTCCAGGATTTCATGGTGATGAAATTTTCCTTATAGATCCTTCTGATACAACCAGCTGGCTGGGACCGCTTGATCTTTACGATGGAGGTCTGACGTGCATGTTCAGGCTGATTGAAGTTGTCCCAGAACGGAATGCAACATTCGCTGAAGTTGAGGATCAACTGTATATGATGGCCAGAAACAGGCTTGAGGAACAGGCCACTGTGGATGTTATCCATGAGCTTGAGGAGAAGTACGGACTGATTATCAATGAAGATATTCTTGAAGAACTTCCTGAGGACCCCGGCAGCTGGGCTGAACTCTAATTCAGTTGCAACGAAGATGGGGACACGTGCATAGCACGTGTCCCCCTTAACTTACACGTCTGAAGCTATTTCAGAATTATTACCGAAGCGGATGCTGCAGTGCCGCCTGTAGTCGTAATCCGGGCGATGTAATAACCCGCGTTCAATGAGCCTACCTGCAGAGTGCATGCTGAATCCTCAAGGATTCCGGTAGCAACAAGTCTGCCCGAGGTGTCGTAAAGATCCAGTGTGCCGTTATCCGCGGGATAGGAAACGGAGAGTGACCCGCAGCAGGGATTCCCCATAAATGTTATCCCCGGAAGAGAGGTACCGCTGCCGGAGTCCTCAATTCCAAGCGTATGCATTGCAGGTATAAGTGTGGGATCACCCAGCACCACCATTCCCAGATGCCATGACAGCTCGCCTGGTGAAAGACCTCCCTGTGCAATGTAACCCCACCAGTCACTGTAGGCTTCGCCCAGCGATCCGCCGGTCCCGAGGGGTGAATAGAATGGAGTGAATTGCAGCATTGCACCGCTTTTGGTACTTCCAACCGATGCAAGACTGCTCTCGGTGCAGTAAGCGTATACCGCTCCCATGCTGTGTATGTTGGTAAAGCGGGAGTTCGAGCAGGCGAACAGGTTATAAAAATGTGCTTGGGGCAATGCCGGAATCAGTTCGTTCCAGGTCGTTGTCGGTCCCGGGC
>JAGLOY010000052.1 GCA_023138735.1 Candidatus Aegiribacteria sp.
AGGGCGAAGGAACTCGTTGAATCCCTTTATGCCAAGGCTGAAGATGGTGCTGACATGATGGCCATCAGCATGGACCCGGAGTTTGGCTCCGTTGGTGCCCTTATCGGGGAGCTCGCTGCCGAACCTGCGCTGGCCCCGGCGGAGCAGGCTTCAACACAAGCTGATGGGGATACTCCCTCAGATGGGGCGGTTCCAACCGCAAGCATTGCCGCGGCAGGTTACCACATGGCTTACGATTCCATGACTCCCGCAGTGAAGGAAAAGCAGAGCAGATTCTACAGCAGGATATTCGAGCTTGAAGAAGAGGCTGAGAACGCAGTTCACTTCAATACTCTGCTGGTCGAGGATGGCGTCCTCTTTGAGATGAGCCGAGAGCCGCTTATTGAAGCTGCAAAAGCTACTCTTGAGCAGGCTGAAGAAATATACTCACCAACCGTTGATTATCAGCAGGAACTTGTTATGAAAACCTACGCTGAAGTCAGCAGCATTGCCGAACTTGAATTCCAGGGAACCCTCATGGCGGAACTCTCGAACGTGGAGCACGAATGGGACGCCCTCTTCATTGAGGTTATCGGTCTTCTACCCGCCTGTGCTCAGGCAATAGAGGCTTTCGGACCCATGGATGATCTCGTTGGGAAACTCAGGAACAGTCACAGGTTCATGGCCCAATTCATGGGCATTACCTGGGATGAGGTTTTTGCCGACCCTCGATACCTTCTGTTCTGGAACAATGTCTTCTGGCCCAGGGTGCCAGCCGAGAAAAGGACTAAATACAAAGTGAACAGCGCCGAGGGCTGGCGGGACCTTCTGAAGGAACAATTCTACGATCCATTTGTGAAGGACGAACCGGTTCCGCAGCCTGATCCTGCGAAAGCTCATGTAAGGTTCTGGAGAAAAGTATTCCCGGTTCACGAAACTCTTGACCTTCTGAATGACCCTCCAAGGCCAGTGATAGAGAGGGATTGATTATGGTAATATCGCAGAAGAGAACTGTGCTATTGCCAGCTCTTCTGGCAGTTTTGATGGCAGCCTTTCCCGCTGCGGCACAGTATACGGGGATACCAGGAGATATTCCTCCAATTCCACAATCCTATCGGCTCAATGTCGATATTACCCCGCCCTGCTCGTCCGCAGCCGGCATACCCGGACTAACCGATGAAGAGGTGCAACGTATTGAAAACATCACCGGATCTGAGATCATATACAGGTGCAACGGGGTTACAGTTGCCTGTCTTGAGTATAGTGGAGAAAGGTATGACTTTGCATACCTTTTTACTGGTGAATGGGGTTTGAGTTATCAGGAATTTTTTAACGCCGTGTGCATCAGCCAGCTCAGCCCATCCGGGAGGTACTATGCTGTAGGAGGGGATGGAACCTCCACTCACAGGGGACCTGTTTACGTAGTTGATCTGGAAACCGGCATGAAATACTGCACCACACCTTCGGGTGTTTGGGGCTGCTCGGACTGGATCGAAGGGGATTATCTGCTTATAGAGAGTTGCGGTTACTCTGCCTCTAATGACGAGAACTGGATGAACGATGATATTGAGAATATGAACTGGATTAATTACTCCTACATGACCAGTGCTGAGGGATGTTCCGATGATTTCGTACTCTATCATAGTGGCAGTTCCTGGATGATCCTGCCTGAGGACAGGTTTTACAACTACCGAAGCAGAGGAATCCCGGGATCATACGAAAACGGTATTTTCTTTGATGTGATCGCATCACCGAATATCATACCTTCCCTGGCAGGGATCGAACAGAGAAGTGACTTCAGTGACTGGATCGAATCCTCAGGGGGCTATGATGCGGTTTTTCCGGATTTCAATTTCAGGGTTTACGTGGATACATCTTCAAACAGTATTACAGATATACTGCAGATTGGCCTGTACTGAAACGGGGTGGAACCGAAGATTAACGCTGCTTTTTCCGGATTACATGCACGATGCCGTAGACAAGGGGGACTGAAGATAGAAAGGCGAAGATCAGCATAACGGTTCCCATGCTCAGGGAGCTTCCCATCTTTAGAGTTAATTCCGAAAGGACCCATCAAGGCATTCCTGAACACAATTATTACCCGAGCTGTTATCTCGTATTTGACACGGTATGACAACATTATGTATTCTTAATATAGTTGGTGACACATGGAGGTGTGGACTGCGTTATAGCTTCATTCGGGAGTTTATGCCGATGAAGCGAAATCCACTTTTCGATTCGAAGGAGGAATCATGGATAATAAAGATTTGATCATTGCGGAGATATCCTCCGCGATCACCTCTGTTCTTGGAACATCTGCTGCGGCAGTGATGCGCAAGGCGGGCAGACAGGCATCACTGCATATCTGGCCCGAACTTCCATCCGGTAAATCCGTAACAGAAGCTGGTGAGATCATGGCCAAGGGAGTCTCAGCACTCGGAGGATTTGGCGATTTCAAAATGGTTCCTGGCGATGATGCGAATTCTGGTGTGATCGAGTTCAAGAATTGCGCTTTCTCATCATTTGTTGAAGCCAGTGGTCAACCCTGTGGAAAGCAGGCCATCTGCTACTTCGGTTTCGGACTGGTAGAAGAGACATTTTTCAGGCTTACGGGCACCAGATCGAAAATCGATCTGGTAGCGAGAGATGACGGAACCAAGATCTGCTTTGAAACAGCAACTCCTAGATGAAACGCAAGGGAAAACCTGAACGTGATATTGAGAAGGATTACTCTGCGAAACAGATGGTTGCGAAGATAAGGCGCCTTGCGGATTGTATCGAACAGGGCAGGAGATTTCGCATACAGATTGCAGGTGAAGCGATCAACGTACCCGCTGATGCTACATTCAACATCGAGCATGAGCGGGAGGGTACAGAAGAGGAAATAGAGTTTCAGATCAAATGGAGTAACCACCAGTAGCGATATCAGATAGTTTCAGATTAACCCTAAGTGAATCTTTATGAATTGATCCCAGTCAGTTTTTGGGATATCAGGTTTTTCCTCTTCCCAGGGAACGGTTTTTGTTGGTTCCTCCCTGTAGGATGTCGTTTTGAATCTTCCCGATGCAGGATTGCTCACAACCAATTTGATTGTTCCGGTTCGGGAGGTCAGATAAACCTTCCTGGATGATTTTGATGTATCATATTTTCTGAAGATCGCTGCTCCTATCAGGTCCGGCAGTTTATCGCGCCCCTCAGGATCGGAAGAGACTATAACAGTACCGGGTGACAGCTTTTCAAGCCTTTCCCACTGCGTGCCGTTCATGCTTCCATGATGAGCTGTTCTCAGAACCTTGCATTTTCTGGCCAGCATTCCTTCATTATCGTACTGAGCCCAGTTTTCCATCTGCGCATCCCCCGCAAACACCATGCTGAATCGGTCGATTGTGAACCTTGTCATGACAGACAGGTGGTTGGTGTTAAGCTTTCCGCATTGGTGAAGCTCTTTGAGAATATCATTGGATGGACCCAGGAGTTCAAGCAGAGGTTTTTTCCCGAATGAATCAAAGGTTCCGCCATCAGGGTAAATTCGTTCGTAACCGGAAAGGAAGTGAAAGGATGAATCGGATCCGGGAGAATCGAGCAGGTTAAGAATATTGTGATAACCCGCATTAGTTGTAGTTTCGTACCAGAAAGGGGAGAGAATGACTTTCTGTACATGATATCTGTTCAGCAGGCTCTGAACTCCACTGTAATGGTCTTCATGCGGATGTGTAATAATGAGATGAGAAATGATTTTCTTTCCATCCGAAGCAACCTTAGAATTCGGTATGATCAGGTCGAGGAGTTTCTTTGTTTTCCTTGGTTTTACAGCATCAATAACAATCACATTACCTTCAGGTGTCTTCAATATCGAAGTGTCTGCCTGACCAACATTAAGAACATATATTTCAACATTTGCCATAGTATTTCCTACTCCCGGAAGGAATTTCGCTGCAGATTCGGATCGGAACCGTCAGACATATCTGGTTTTGGGAGTATCTCTGTCCTTGAGTATATCTGTTCAAGATTTTCTTCCAGATTGCTTCCTGTTGGAATTGCTAGTGCCTGTTTCAATATCCCCTCCAGGCTTGCTCCATCAACAAGGCCTGACTTATCTACTGAACCTCGATTCATGAAGTACGAATAAGCCCTGCAGATTTGTTCCGGTGAAAAACCCAGTTTAATTTCATACTCGTCAAGAGCTTCCACTGAAACTTCTATCTCAAGACCGGAAGGGAAATCTTCAATTATATCATCAGGCGCATTGCCCCTGGTGATCATATTATTCAGTTCGTCTTCTGGAAGCCAGCAGAGAATACGGGTTATACCTGTTCTCGCGGGATAGTATGCCCGAACTAGTGGAATGCTTATAGTCATATTTCTCCTTTCACTGCTGAGGAACCTGATTATTAGTTAACTGAAAAGTCCCTCTTCGCGGAGGCTGAGGGTTTCTCCATCGGCCACAATCATGTGGTCCAGAACCCTGAATCCGAGGCTCTTCCCCAGCTCGCTGAGCCTTCTTGTCAGGTTTATATCCTCCTGACTTGCCTTCTTCGCGCCACCCGGATGGTTATGCACCAGTATTACCGCGGTTGCTCCTGTGGCAATGATCTTCTCGAGCAGGTTCCGGGGGTGAACAGCTGCCCTGTCTACCGTTCCAAATTCAAGCACGCACTCTGAGATAAGTCTGTTGCTTGAATCCAGTAGAAGAGCGATCAGTTTTTCTTTTCTGAGTGTACCCATCATGGTTTCAAGGTATGTCTTTACCTTTGAAGGGCTGTCCATTATCTGGATGCCCTTTCCAGGTTTCAGTGACATCGCGGTTATCGATGTGACCATATTGATAAGAATCGATGAGGCGGGGCCAATTCCTGTAACCAGCTGCAGCATGGAGGGAGGCTGCTTGAGTATGGCATTCAGTGAACCGAATTTATCCAGCAGTCTCTGTGCGATCTCCTTTGTATCTCTCCTGGCAACCGCATATGTCAGGAGGAGCTCCAGCGCATCCCGCTCGGAAAACCCTCTTATGCCGCCGCTTAGATATCTATCTCTCAGGCGTTTTCTGTGTCCCTCTTTTGATACTGTCATTTTTCAAGGTACACTGTGGTCGAAGGGAAAGCGAAATCAAGACCCAGGTCGTATACGATCTGCATTACCCTGAGATTGATATCCTCCTTTGTGTCAAGCCACTTTCTGTAATCAACCGTCATGATGAAGTATTTCATATCAATATCCAGGGAGGAATCTCCGAAACCTGTGAAATTTACGTAAACATTATCGTTATCAACTTTCGCGTATTCTTTCAGCATCAGGCGGAGCTGCTTCAGAAGTTCCTTCATCTTCTCCGGTGTTGTGTCGTAGGTTACACCGATTGTTGTAGCAGTTCTCCTCATAGGGCGCTTGGAATAGTTGTTGATGTTCGAGTCCATGATTTCTTTGTTGGGAAGGGTCACCAGTGTTTTCTCTACCGTTCTTATCCTGGTGGAACGGATACCTATCTCCTCGACTGTTCCGTTTACTCCATTTACTTCAACAAAATCACCGACCATGAAAGGTTTATCCAGGAAGATCACAACCGACGCGAATATCCCGGAAATCGAATCCTGTGCCGCAAGGGCCATGGCCAGCCCTCCTATCCCCATACCTGCCAGTATCCCGCTTACTGGATATCCGTTGGACTGCATATAGAAAATTATGCCGATGGCCACCAGAATGAACTTAGCCAGTTTGCGGAGAATCGGAACAAGCTGATCGTCCATCCTTGATTCCGTTGCATCCGCAACTGAAGTCATCTGTTCAGCAACAGCATCGATGGTTCTCATCAGAAGCCATAAAACGTTAACGGTCAGTAAAAAAAGAAACACTTTCTGTATCCAGTCGATTACAGAAGGAGATAGTGAGTGGATAATGATGGAAAGATAGACACCAAGGATAATAACCATAAAGGCCATTGGTTTTATAAGATCTCTGGCAAGCGCAGCAACGAATCCGAATTTTTTCTCTCCTGTATTTTTCAGGATTGAACGGAGAATAGTTCTCAATACAAAAGCGATCAGGATGATAATAAGCGATGTTACAATCCTGCCCAGAGGTATTCCTCCGGCTGCATAGTTGTAGGCTTCGGTCAGAATATCGGTCATCTCTATTACCTCCGGTGCGGATTCATGTAAGCATGTAACCCGGACACAATGAATAAGTCACGGCGCGGTGTCAACATCCTAATCAGTTTCCGTTATATTTAAACATCAACCTGTAATGGAATCGATGGATGAAATTGCATTATTACAAGAGGTCTCTTTCAGACACTGACAGGAGCCGGTTCCCCCGGTTTCCTTCAACGGTTGACATTGGTGACCGGTATGTGCAATTCATTGGCTTGCCATATTGAAATTAACTGGAGGTATCTTGAAAGTTACTAAGATCAAGGACTGGGTTCTACAGCTGTCTCTGGCTCTGATAATCTTTTTCGGTTTTCTCCGTCCGTACGTTATTGAGGCTTTCAGAATTCCAACGCCGAGTATGGAGGGAACCATGCTCGTCGGAGATCACCTTCTTGTCTTGAAAGTTGAGGAAGGCCAGCAGATACCATGGACGGACAGAGTGAGACCTCTTCTACATAGTTTCAGCGGGGATGAGTTCGGGTTGCTGATGCCAGCCACCAGCGATCCTGAAGTAGGTGAGATCCTTATCTTCAGATACCCTGTAGGGCGGACAAAGGATTTCGTGAAACGCCTGGTCGCCGTTTCTGGAGACACTGTCAGGGTAAGCGGTGATACACTGTATGTGAACGGGGAGCCTTCGGAAAACTGGGCGCTCTGTTATCAGGATGAGTTAAGGCCAAGCGAACTTGATCAGGCATGGCCTGACTGTCTTGATCAGCTGTATGGTCGTGTTCAGGATCTTGCCTACTGGGAGATAAGAAACAACTGCATTGTTACTGAAGATGGTGTTCTGGCTTACGTTGTTCCCGAGGATCATGTATTCATGATGGGAGATAACCGCGATCACTCAAGCGATAGTAGAGTGTGGGGAGCGCTTCATGTTGATCTGATCAAGGGAGAGGCACTTGTAACCTATTGGTCGTGGGTCCCGGGGGCGGGTCTTCCGAAATTTGAGAGGGTAGCGAGGCTTATCAGGTGAAAGATATCCTTATCACTGAGGTATTACCGTTCTCCAGCATATATCTTGAGAATATTTCAGTTCGATATCTTAATCTTCGCGAACTTGCGAGGGGTGCGCTTGCCAGCCGTGAGCTTCACCGAGACGGCTACTGGAAAATCGATAACGAGAGCGGCCCGGTTGCCTACCACGCTATCAAGAATGGAACACCTTACAGGTTTATCGGACGTGATGTGAAGGGACTCAGTGATTTTATCACCTGGCTGGAAAATGATATCACTGAACTTATTCTGTCCTACTATTTCCTGGAAGACAACGTATTGAGATACCTCATGAGATGCTGGACAGAGGAACCGGTTCTGAGAAAACTGAACGGATCCAGGGGACAGATAATGGAGCTCTACGAGAAACTGGTAAACAAAGACAGATCGGGGCTTATCAGGGTTGTTAAGGATAACAGAACAACCTTGATTCCTATTATTGACGGCGCAGCCGAAACAGGCTGGATGCCCGAGAAGATCCTTGATGGTCCGGAAGTCTGGGAGTTCCTTGAATATGAAGCGTTAAACGGAGGTATCGGTTACTTCTACCCCGGGAAAACGACTTCCCTGTCCGGAGTTGGTCTTGATGAGATTTCGCTTCTCATTACTGCTTTCAACAACTGGTACATGCTTCTCCTGGGCATGTGGTCCGATTGCTTCATACAATCTGTCAATGTTTTCGGAATGCTGCGTCAGGAAAAACCTGTTCTTGGAAATATGGTTTTCATTCCCGATGAAGGACTGCAGCAGAAGGGCTCATTCGATGATCCTCAGAGGCTCCCAGCTGTACTTATTCTTCTTATCAAAGCCATTTCAGCTGAGCATAATAATCCAGAAAAATGTCTGCAGCTGTTCAAAGATGTTAACAAGGACCAGAGGCATGCTCTTAATTCCTCAGGTCTCAGCGAGTTGATGGGGAAGAAATAAGGTCAGTCCGGGTTAACTCTGGAGATACCTTTTTATGTCATCCTGGGTTCCCATTATGAAAATGTGATCGTCTTCCCTGAAAACATCGTCTGGTCTGGGTATCCGGTATTTTCTTCCATCCTCAGTCATTCGGCCTATATACGCGATGTTCAGGCCAAAGATCTTTCTGATATCCAGATCCCGGAGCATTCTCCCTACCATTGCTTCTTTAACTTCTACATGGGCGAATACGATTCCCCCTGAAAGAGGAAGGTACGATTCAACACCCTGAAGAGTCAGGCGCCTCGCTTCGGTTACGCCCTGTGTCTGCTCGGGAGTGTATATGAAATCGGCTCCAACAGCTTTCAGAATGCGTGCCTCCCGATTGCTTGTAGCGCGGCTGTGCACCTTAAGCCCCATGTCCTTCAGGATTTTAGTAACCAGGACGTTTGAGCCGAAATCCTCCCCGATTGCAACAATTACAAGATCCATATTGGCGAGACCATGCGCTTCAAGCATGTTCTCATCGGTACAGTCAAATGCCACTGCTGCTGACACGGAATTGCTTATCTCCTGTATTATCCGTTCGCTTCTATCGATAGCCAGCACTTCCGCGCCGAGATCCTCGAGTTTGGTCGCGAGACTGAACCCGAAAGAACCAAGACCGATAACCGCAAATTTCTGTGACTTCAAAACTGTTCCTCTCCGCTCTATCCTATTGTGATTCTTGTTTCAGGATATCTGTAACGCATAACATTCCTTCTACCGGTAGCGGCTGCCAGTGCTGCAGGACCTATCCTGCCGACAAACATTGTCAGTATGATTATTACCTTTCCCGTCCAGGTCAAATCAGCAGTAGGACCTGTGGACAGGCCAACCGTGCCGAAGGCGCTCATGGATTCAAATATGTAATCAAAAGTACCGTACTCAGACGATGTGTTCTGCTCCGAAATGATCAGCAGTCCAGCAGAGATGCTGAATGCCATACATCCCAGGAAAAGCAGCGCCGCCGTCCTTTTTATATCATGGGAAGGTATTCTCCGTCTCCAGATTTCAGTTGCAGGTTTATTCCTTACCAGAGATATGACACTCATGAACAGTACACCTACAGTACTTGTCTTGACGCCGCCTCCTGTCCCTCCGGGGGATGCACCAATGAACATCAAAGCCACACAGAACCATAACATGGCGGGAGTGATGAATGATGTCGGCACTGTATTGAACCCGGCTGTTCTGGGAGTTACAGATCCGAGATATGCGTTCGCTATTTTCTGGGAGAAAGACATTCCCTCAAGAGTATTATTCCATTCCAGGATAAGGAAAAGCGCCATACCGGATACAATAAGTATGCCTGTGACCCACAGCACGAGTTTAACCTGAACTGACATCCGTTTGCTGGTTCCACTTTTCATTCTGTGCATCATATGGGCTCCGAGTGTGGTAAGTACCATAAAACCAATGCCACCGAGCACTATCAGGGTTCCGATGGTGATGGCGATTCCAGGGACATGGGCGAACCCTTCAAGGTTGACGGGATTGCTGAAGAAGCCGCTGGATGCGTCTGCCATGACAGGATTCAGGCTGAATCCCGCGTTGCAGAATGCTGAAATACTATGAAAAACCGATTGCCATATTTTGAAGTTCGTAGTCCAGTCAACAGGCTGACCGTCCCAGAGGATGTATAGAATGAAAGCCCCGACCGTTTCAATGGTCAGGGTCCAGCCGATAATCGATCCCATCAATTTCTTCAGATCACTTACGAAATCACTGTCCATCACCCGGGTGAGAGATGTTGATTCCCGCAGACCGGCATTGTGTCCGAGGAAAAGTGCGAAGAATGCCACGAAGGTCATGATACCAAGACCGCCAACCTGAATAAGGATCAGGATTATTACCTGGCCGAAGAGGGTGAAATCCACTGCGGTATCACGTACTATCAATCCTGTAACACATGTTGCAGAAGTTGATGTAAAAGCAGCATCTACCAGGCCAATATGACCTTCCGGGGTTGAATTCGGAAGCATCAGCATCACTGTGCCGAATGCTATGACAATGGCGAATGAGACCGGAAGTATGGCAGATGGAGAAAGATGCTCGAGAGCCCAGGATCCGAACGAGGCAAGCAGCACTCTGACGGAGCATAGTATACTGAACGCGAATGAGATCATAACTGCAGCACTGAACGCGGTTGAAGAAGGAATATTCCCCGAAGTAAACATTTTGACTGCAAAGGTGATAAGGGCCGCAATATAGATGAACGAAAAGAGGATAAGCCACTTTTCTTCGCTGAAGCGATTTTTCATGGAAGTAATTTCCAGCGGCAACAGAACTCCAGCAAGGTAAAGCAGTGATGCTGCCAGAATCAGGATATCCCCCACCATGAGGATATCGGGAGAATCCGGAGCAAAACCGAACCGGATCGTCAGAATCAGCAAAACGGTAAATGCAAGCAGAAGCCTTGTTGTTTTGTTTCCAGGGAATCTGTTCTCCAAATTACCATACCTCTCGTCTACGGTTTCAAGCATATTAACACTCTTGAACGGCTCGGTCAAATATGAAAGGATAGATAATGAATGAAAAAGGATACAGCCGATTTCTTGATCTAAGGCCGTTGAATGTCACCAGAGCACTTCCCGGCAGCAGATGCGCTCTGGTAAGCATGAGGGATATTGCCGCAGTTGCTATTGAGGAAAACGCCATTGTAATGGCAGCGAATATTCGCAACCCTCTGAGCGCATTTGGTATTTTCAAAGCCGCCAGAGAGGTTGATTCCTTCGTGGTTCTGGAACTCGCCAAGTCGGAAGCTACCTACACCGGGGTCAACTTCAGAAATCTGCCCTGGTTTGCCATGCAGTATTCAAGCCTTCTCAGTGATGGATTGGTTTATTCTCTTCATATGGACCACTACGCTATCAAGTCATCTGCTGGCAGAGATGAATCGATTGTAACAGTTCCAGGTGCAATATCCATGGGTTGGACATCTGTAGCGGTCGATGCATCTCATAACCATGATTACGAAAATCTCATGTACTCGCGCGACTTAGCAATGCACATTCCGCCGTACATAGGGCTTGAAGCGGAGGTAGGTGAAATAAAGGGCGCCGGTGTTCTTACAACGGTAGAGGAGGCCGAGTATTTCATCGGAGGACTTAACAGCTGGGGTATTTTCCCCGATTTCCTGGCTATATCCAACGGCTCCAAACACGGTACTTACGATTCGTCAAAGGGTGAAGGTGAAGGTATTGATCTCACCAGAACCGGCGAAATAGCCGACGCTATTTCGAAGTATGGGTGCGTTATCGCGCAGCACGGAATAAGCGGCACTCCCCTTGACAAGGTTGGACATTTCAAGGATTACGGTATCAATAAGGGCAATGTGGGAACACTCTGGCAGAATATCTTGTTCGGATTGGAAATGGATCCTGTAAGCGGAAATGCTGTGATTGAGGGCGGAAGCTACCTTAAAAGATCGGACAAAGGTATCCCGACCGATCTCTGGGACGAGATCGTCGCATGGGCGGACGATATGGATTATCCTCGCAACTCCGGGAACTATAAAAAAGCAAATCTTCCGTTTCACTACAGGATAATGGGTCTGCCGGAAAAATACAGAAACAGAATAATAGATGAGACGGAAGCATGGGCATTGAGGTTCTTCGAAGCGTTCAACTCCGCTGGAACCGGACGGAAGGTTATCGATAGAATACTCAACAGGGATGACTGGAATGCCACACCCCAGCGCAGTATTACTGCCCACAGGGCTGATTATATCTCCGCAAATGCCCCTGATCGAGGCTTCGTTACTGAAAGCGGAGAAGATTATTCCGATTGAGAAGGTGATGGATCTCTGAAACGCTATGTAATTCGAAATACCAGAATACTGGATCCTGGAATCGACAGGGATGTAGCCGGTGATATTCTGATATCAGAGGGTTTGATAGAAGCCTGCGAACCGGGGCTTCCGCTGGAGCTGGACGCCATTGAGATAGATGGAGCCGGTAAATGGGTATTTCCCGGGCTTGTAGATATGCATGTCCACCTCAGGGAGCCGGGGGGCGAGGATTCAGAAACCATCTTGACAGGTTTACAAGCTGCGATAGCAGGCGGTATCACGACTGTCGGTGTTATGCCTAATACATCCCCCCCCATGGATACACCGGAGTCCGTCCTGAACCTGAAAAGGGCAGCTGTTCGCTGCGGGTTTGCGAATGTGGTTCCGGTTCCGTGTGTTACAAGAGGGAGGGCAGGAAGAGAACCGGTATGCTTCCATGACCTCCGTCAGGTGGGAGCAATAGCTTTCACCGATGACGGAGATCCAGTGCATGATTCAGGTCTTCTTCTGGATGCACTTGATGCGGTTTATAAATTTGATGGAGTTATAATTGAACATCCCGAAGTAACAGACCTTGCAGGCGGTTCAGTGAACATGGGGAGCGTTTCTGAAAAACTTGGCTTAAAGGGAATACCATGTGCAGCAGAAACAGCCGATGTAGCGAGATGCATGGAAATTGCTTCGAATTCGCATGGGCATCTTCACCTGACACATCTTTCTCTCCCGAGGAGTGTTGAGCTTGCACGGGCGGAATGTTTCCATTCCGCCGATGTAACCATCGATGTTACACCACATCATATCGCCCTCTGCGAGGATGCTCTGATGGAGCATGGAACTCATGCCAAGATGAACCCCCCCCTCAGAAGCCCTGAGCATAGGAAAAACCTTGCGGAAATGGTCAAGTCAGGGATGGTTGACGCAATAGCATCGGATCACGCGCCGCATGCCCCCTGCAGGAAAACGGGTTCTATCGAAGAAGCTGCATTCGGCATCGTCGGACTGGAAACCCTCCTTCCGGTTTCTCTTGAGATTCTCAGAGGTTTGCAGATGCCCGTAATCCGAATACTTCATCTTCTCACGTGTGGCCCTGCTCGTATTCTTGGCATTCCTGCTCCGTCGCTGGAAGCGGGAAGGAAGGCGGATCTGGTTCTATTCGATCCTGAAGCGGAATATCGATTATCCGAAACAGGATCCTTTTCGAAATCTATTAATACACCGTTCTTCGGGCGGAAACTGCAGGGCAGGGTTGAGGCTGTCTGGATAGGAAGTGTGGTATACAGGGATGGTGAATTTGCGAACTAGAACAGTAATTCTGCTTGCAGTTCTCTCTGTGGTATTCTTGAGCTTCTCCTGCGCATATTACAATACGTTCTACAATGCAAGGAAAAGTTACGAAATGGCTCTTGAACTTGCCAGACAGAATCCTGATAATCCCGTATCATCGGAAGAGCATCTTCTTGATGAGGCTGTTTCCGGCGCGGTAAAGATTCTCACTGTGTATTCTGAAACCCATTGGGCGGATGATGCTCAACTTCTGCTTGGAGATGCCCTTCTCCAGTCAGGAAGGCGAACACTCACAGGCAGCGGCACTTCCGATTTTACGGAAGCGATGATGGCCTACTCCTCTGCTATCGTAATGACTGATGAACAGGAGATTCGCGACAGGGCATATACGGGCATGGGGCTTGCCGCCATTGAACTTGAAAGGTTTAACGACGCTATCGTCTCCTTTGAGAGTGTTTCCCGCGAAGACACCAAGCTTTACACTCGCTCCAGGATTTATCTCGTTGAAACCTGTCTTCAGAATCATCAAGCCGACCGAGCCCTTGAAGTGGCGGACAGCCTGGGGATACCGGATAATGACAGCCTTGCTGCTGAACTCACTCTATGGAAAGGGAGAGCCTTCATGGAGGTCGGGCTGCCGGACAGCGGAGCTGTTCTTGCTCTTTCCGCCGGGGATATGTTCGGAAGGGGAGATGGTTACTACCGATCTCTGACCACCGCCGCGGAAGCTTACATTCTGGCCGCTCAGCCTGAAATGGCTGTTGAAGTTCTGAACAGGCTTCTCGCAGGATACAGATCGGACATTGAAACGGCAGTGATTGCTCTGCTGAACGGGAAAGCCAGGGTATTATCCGGTGATCATGCCGGAGCGATATCCTCCTACAGATCAGCTGCGGATCTGGACAGGTACCGGGAATACGGTGCCGAAGCCCTTTACCTCAGAGCGCTTCTTCTAGAGCGTGACGATCGGGTTCAGGATGCTCTTGATGACCTTGAAGAACTTACGGGCAGAAGCGGAGATTATCTCTGGATAAGGCTGGCTGAGGATAGAAGAAGCGATCTCCAGCTGCTTTCGGAGTATACCGATGAACTTGGCAGCGGTGATGATATTGAAGACTGGTTTATCAGGATTATGATAGCCGAAAAGCGATTAGACCTCTACGGAGATGACGATTCTGATGCTGTTGCAATCCTGATCGATGTCTCGGAGAACGGACCTGACATGGAAAGGGCTATTGCTTTAGTGACCCTGTCGGATATCCTTCCGGTCGATGGCGATTCCTCAATGTCACTGATATTTGCAGCCTATTCGCTTAGTGATGAAGGAGATCTGGCTACCCTGATCGAAGAAAGACTGAACCTGCCAAGAGGACCTGGATATCCGTCCCGCCCCGCGGTAATTCTGGAAGAGGCCCTGGAACTTATAGAAGCGGCTGCGTTCAGCGAAGCATGGGAGATACTTGATCCGCTCCTGCTCACTACCTGGAGCAGAATGATAAGGCCCGATATACTCTGGGCTTCATATGTAGCCGGTGAGGGAGCCAGGATTGAAGATAGTATTCTTGAAGATTTCCTGACCGAACTTACCGACGATTATCCTGAAACCGGATTCGGCAGGGCTGCTCAGAGCAGGCTGCAAGGCGGCGAAGAAAGCGAAGGAGAATAATAATTATCGATTCAGAGGCCATGATCATCGAAAAGGAAGAAATACTTCCCGGTGTATATAGAATTAAGTTCGAAGTACCTGCACCATATTTCATTGAAGCTCAGCCGGGCAGGTTCATCCAGCTGGAAGTATCTCATGACCCCTTTCCGGTAACCCGCAGGCCGTTTACCATAAGCAGTGTTTCAGAAAGTTCCGTTGAGATAGTTTTCGAAGCTGTTGGCAGGGGAACCGGGATCCTTGCAGAAGCAGATGCAGGTCGATCATTGAGACTGCTCGGTCCCCTTGGCTCCGGATACAGGCTGGATCCCGGGAAATGGCTGCTGATAGGCGGAGGCCTGGGGGCCGCCGGATTTCCAGGGTTGGCAGCGACTGTTGAATGTGATCTGCTGCTGCTCGGAGCATCATCACAGGATAAGCTGCTGACCATTCGGGAGACCGAAACTGTAACGATTACCGAGGATGGTTCCTCCGGCAGGAAGGGCCTGATAACGGATCTTCTTGAAACGGTGCACTGGGAAGCCTTCAGCAGTATTGCCCTCTGCGGTCCGATTCCCATGATGAAAGCTGTTATCGATATGATGCCGGTCGCAGCCAGAGCGATTACTCAGGTATCCGCGGAAGCCAGAATGGGTTGCGGATGGGGAGCATGCGAAGGCTGTTCGGTGCCCAAGGCTGGCGGCGGATTCCTTAAATGCTGCAGTGATGGACCTGTTTTTCCGGCAGATTCAATCGACTGGGAGCGATGGGAGGGGATTCACTGATGGATAAACCATACAAATGGACTTTCTGGAAGAGGGAATTCACTTCTCCAATTCTGCTTGCCTCCGGTACAGCCGGTTTCGGTCTGGAACTTATGGAGCAGGGTTTTCTTACTGGAGCGGCCGCCGTTATTTCCAAGGCTACTACCCTTGCCCCCCGCGAGGGTAACCCTCCGCCAAGAATTGTCGAGACAAGATTCGGCCTTCTGAACTCAATCGGACTGGCGAATCCCGGTGTTGATGAAGTGCTGGACACACTGTTGCCTCAGGCTGCCTGCCTGCCCTGTCCTCTTATCATCAACGTTGCAGGAGAAACTGTAGAGGATTTTCCTGCTGTGATAGAAAGACTGGAAGAATCCCCGGTTCCATTCGGGTACGAGGTAAACGTATCCTGTCCCAATGTAGCTGCAGGAGGTATAGCATTCGGAGCCTCACCTGAAATAGTAGAGCGGATATCCACCCTTGTGAAAAGTATTTCTTCCAGACCTTTCAGTGTGAAGCTCACTCCGAACGAAGGCAGCATAGTTGAGTCTGCGAAAGCGGCCGAGGAGGGAGGAGCCGACGCAGTAACCGTCTGTAATACTTTCCTTGGTATGAAGGTGGATTGGCGGACGGGAAAAGCTCCTCTGAAGAGAAATGTCGGCGGTTACTCGTCACCCGCACTGCTTCCATTGACAGTTGCGCGGGTATTCAAAACCAGTGAAGCCACCTCCATACCGGTTCTTGCTTCCGGGGGAGTCAACCGAGCGGAAGATATTCTTGAACTGCTCGCTGCCGGAGCTGCAATGGTTCAGGTAGGAACATGGCTTTTGAGAAGGCCCGATGCTGCCCGGGAACTGAGAGAAAGTATGATCAGCCTCCTTGAAGGTTCTCCTTGAATCGGTTACTGTGTTTACCTGTAATTTCCATCCTTGTTCTTTCCGGCTGTTACCTTGAAACCAACCCGGTTTACCGTTCAAATGGCATCTCCGCATCAGGATCAGTTGCAGGATTTCAGCAGCGGGGAGTGGCCTCTTATTACGGAGACGGATTTCACGGGAACCTGACTGCGAACGGAGAGACGTTCGACATGTACGCCCTTACATGCGCGCACCTTACCCTTCCTTTCGACACTGTTATTCGTGTTGTCAATCTGGATAACGACAGGGAGGTTACAGTCAGAGTAAACGACAGAGGTCCGTACGTTGGCGGCAGAATAATAGATCTCTCTACTGGAGCCGCAGATGAACTGGGCATGCTGGAGGCCGGTATCGCAAACGTTCTTCTTATGGTTCTCAATTGAAATCTGCTGAAGTTACTCAAATACTGAAGAAACATTGATCTGAAAGGCGGTTCATGTGAGTGATACAAGACTGTATATAGCCGTTACCAGCCGTGAGATGGCCAATATGAAAGCGCTCTACGAAGAGCTTTCAGGTCTTCCTGTGGGGCTTAAAATCGGTCTGGAGCTTTTTGTTAAAGAGGGGCCGTCTTTCCTCGAAGAGATACGGGGAGCCGGTTTCCCGCTGTTTCTTGATCTTAAATTTCATGACATACCCTTCACCGTTGCTGGTGCAGTGAAGTCCGCCTGCCGTTTTGAACCTGAACTCATTAACATCCATGCTTCCGGCGGATTCGATATGATGAAGGCAGCTTCGGACGCCGTTACGGGTAAGACAAGAATTCTTGCGGTTACCGTACTGACAAGCCTTTCGTCTGCGGACCTTGATTACCTTGGTTTTGAGGGAGAGCCTTCCGATCTTGTTGAAAGGATGGCAGTATCGGCGAAGCAAGCCGGCATTCACGGTGTGGTATGTTCTCCTTTGGAAGCTGCACTTGTAAGACAGGCTACCGATTCGGACTTCCTGATCGTAACGCCCGGTGTCAGGCCTTCCGGGGCATCGAAGGATGATCAGAAACGAACGGCAACCCCGTTTGATGCGATCATGGACGGTGCGACAGCCCTTGTCGTCGGCCGACCTATCACTCTTGCCCCGAGCCCCCGCAGAGCTGCTGAATCTATCCTCGATGAAATAACGCAGGCCCTTCGCAAGCGGTAGAAGTTGAATCACAGTAGCAAGTGGCTGAGGGCCGGGATACTGGTGTTTTCAGCTGTTTTGGTCTGCCTGTTCATTCTATTTGGAATCGATGCCATCGCTTCATTACCTGTACTTTCAACCCTTAGAAAGATCGATCCATCCGTCTCAATAGGGAATATCGATATTGCGCCGGGTGTGCTCCTGCTGGAGGATGCTCATTTCTCCGGGAAAGATCTGTTTCTTCGGACAGTCGTGGTCTACTGGAGCGGCAGCCTGTTCGCCCCGGTGATCGATAGTATCCTGGTTCATGGCGGAACCTGGAAGCCGCGACTCAGTGTTGGCGCAGATGAGGAACCCGGAAGCGGAAGGATTCTTCCTCCGGGAAGGTTCGACAATTTTGAAATTGTTAACGGCGGCGATTCGGCCATAATATCGGGCGTGTTCTCCGGGCGCTCTTCCGGGGATTCACTGAATCTGCAGCTGGAAAGCAGCTGGGGGATGGGCACTGGAACTGTGTTCTTCGGGGAGCAGAGGGACAGTATCCATGTCAGCTGGTTTCACTGCAGCAGACTTCCAGCCGATCTAATAACCATGCCTCAGTTGCTTAATGGATTTGAGATCGAAGGCAGCGTTTCAGTTTCCAGAAGCGATCATATTCACGCTGAAGGATTGATAACCAAAGTCGATGGAGAATCGGCGGAGGTGTATTTTGAACTGGACGATTCCTCCGGTTCACCTGAAGTCAGGCTATCAACTGATCTTGAGAATGTGAAGGATGTTCTGATAGATCAGGCTGAAACTCTTCTGGGAGATGTTTACATCGATTTTGAACCCTCAGGATACTTCTCACTGGAATTCATCGATGAAAACACCGTTGGAGTTACCGCTGATGCCATGCTTGATTCGATCAGGATGTACTCGCCCGCTCTTGCCGGAGATACAGTCACTACAGCTGCAGCACTGAGGTTCAACGGGACAGCGTGCATAAGCACATGGGATGTGAGTATCGATTCAGGTTCGATCGTGTTCGGAAATGTACCTGTAAGTTTTGATCTCTACGGAAGATTCAATGATCACTCCAGATTATCACTGCGTCTCTGGAACGATTCACTGTACGGTGAGGATATTACATCATCTGTTCCTCACGCACTCCTTGGTCCCCTGGAAGGACTTCAGCTGGGAGGGGAAGCGTCCTTCGATATTCTCATTGAACTCGACTGGGAGAATCCCGACAGTTCGGATTTTCATGCTCAGGTGGATGTATCCGGTCTTAGTGTCCGGGCAAGCCCGATCTCCATCGGTCAGCTTCGGTACGGCGGGTCCTGCCTGATGCGTGACAGCTGGGGCAGCAGGAGAAGGATTTACCTTGATACACTCACGAATCATGGATTTATGCTTTTCGATTCCCTTCACCCATCCTTTGAAGGGCTGCTGAAATGTGCTGAAGATGCCACATTCCGCTACCATGATGGTTTCTGCGAGTATCATATCAGGAATTCCATAAGGACGAATATGGAAAGCGGTGAATTCACAAGGGGGGGCTCCACGATAACCATGCAGCTTGCCCGTAACCTTTTCCTCGGCAGGGAAAAAACCTTCGCCAGGAAAATACAGGAAGTGTTTCTGACCTGGAGGCTGGAGGCATACCTCTCCAAGAACAGAATGCTCGAGATCTACGCGAACATCGTCGAGATGGGACCTGATGTCTTCGGCTTCGGGGAAGCGGCGCAGTACTATTTCAGCAGGGATTTTCCGGATCTCTCAACAAGGCAGGTGGCTTACCTGGTCTCCATTCTGCCGGGTCCCCGCCTTTATCACAGGTTTTACAGGAACAACAGTGTGCCCTATTACTGGGAGAATTACCTTGACAGATTGATAAACATCTGCGAGAACAGAGGCTGGATAGATCCTGATTCCGCCTCCCGCGCAAGAGCGGATTCGATTGTATTCAGTCCATGAGCGAGCGGGGCCGAACCTAACATCTAAACATTCCTTACTTGCGAAATAACCTAAAATGTTTAGATGTTAGGCCCGGCCCCTTTTGCTCGGCCCCTTTTGCTTTTAAACGAATGCTGGTGAGAGATGCTTAATAGCTTTATTATACCTGATACATATAAGTACGGATGCAACTTGATAACGGGGGGTTTTTATGGCTGGAGTTAAGGCTGTCGAACTGAGACATGATGGGAAAACCTTCAGGGCAGAGAATAGAGACATATTCTTTAAATGGGCGCGGGAACACAGAATTTCACTCGATGACAGCTACAGGATAGCGGGAACCGAGAAATGGATACCGGTAACAGCGAACAACGAGCTTAACATCCTGCTGGACCCGGAGAACTGGTGGAAGATCAAGATGGGCGGTAAAACCTTTGTAGCACCCGACTGGGATACCATTGTGAAATGGGCGAAGGAGGGCAGACTGTCCATAGATGTCCAGATTGAAGGACCGAAGACTCCTCCTGGAGGAATCCTCGGAAAGGCTTCCACGGAACTCTCCCCACACCTGCGTGAATGGGTAGCAGATGATCCGGATAAGAAGCCTGTGAGGCTGCGTTTTGACGACAGGATATTCATCCCCGGTAATGTGGATACACTCAAGAAATGGATACTTGAATCCAGGGTTCCCATGGAAGCAGAGGTTTCGATTCAGGGGGAAGTCTGGCAGCCGGTAGCGGATTGCGGCTACTTTGAAGTGGACCTTTGGCCGACAGAAGCTTCATTGATGTCTGCGGACAAATCGAAAGAGCTGATCAGCCGTACAAAGCCACCCAGATCCGCTGATGTGCCTGAACCCCCGGAAACCGATAAACCCCAGACCCGGGATCCTGCCTTCAGGGAGGGAATCGAAGGGGATCAGACCGTTACCGCTCCTGCGGCAGACGTGCCGGAGAAACTCTACCGTATCACCACTACCTATGGAGAGGATTATGTATTCGAGAATCCGGAAGAAGTCCTGTCACTTCTAAAAAGGAAAAGGATCCACAGTTTCGACGAGGTAAGACACCCTGACCTGCCGGACGGCTTGATGTTCGTCAGTGAATACCTCCGTGAGTATATGCCGAAAAAGGGACCATTCATCCTTCTTGTAATCCTGACAGTTCTGTTCGGAGCCGCAGGAGTCGCGGCAATAGTATTCCAGCAACCGAACGCTCAATGGATGCTGATCGGTGGAATCGCATCCCTGGTAATAGCCCTTGTACTTCTGATCCGGATAATCTGGAAGAGATAGTATGAGGATCACCGATCTCATCGCTGCAACCAGAGATGGCATCAGGATTCCAAGAAACGATATTTACGAATTCGCGGCCGCAATGGGTTCAGGGAAAATTCCCGATTACCAGACTGCAGCCTGGCTTATGGCCGCCTACCTGAGCGGCCTTTCAAAAGAAGAAACCATTGCCCTGACACTCGCAATGAGGGACAGCGGCACAGTAATAGAGTGGAGCGACGGACCTCCCCTTGCCGATAAGCACAGTACCGGTGGAGTTGGCGATAAGATATCGTTGATACTGGCCCCCCTTGTCGCGGCAGCAGGGCTCAGGGTTCCGATGATAAGCGGAAGAAGCCTTGGGCATACAGGGGGGACGCTGGACAAGCTGGAATCGATACCTGGAATGAACGTTCAGCTTCCACTTTCAAGGTTCATTGAACTTGTTGAGACAAACGGAGTAGCAATGACCGGTCAGACAGATGACCTTGCTCCTGCAGACAGAAAGCTCTACGCTCTCCGGGATGCCACATCCACCGTAACCTCGATTCCCCTTATCAGCGCCAGCATACTCAGTAAGAAACTTTCAGAGAATACGGATGTTCTCGTATTCGATGTAAAAGTGGGCAGCGGTGCTTTCATGAAGCACCTTCCTCAGGCGGAAGAACTTGCGCAAGAGCTGACCTCTATCGCATCCGAAGCGGGAGTGAAGGCGGAAGCCCTTATTACGGGAATGGACTATCCCCTTGGTATGACAACCGGCAATGCTCTTGAAGTTCGGGAAACACTGGAAGTTCTTGAAGGATCCGGTCCTCCAGACGTAAGGGAACTCTCGATAAGTCTGAGCTCTTCGATGTTACATATGGCTCAACCGTCCAGTTATCCGGATAGGGCATCTGCGATCAGATTTTGCGAGGAGCTGTTGGATAACGGTTCGGCAATGAACAGATTCGCTGCAATGGTACAGGCTCAGGGAGGTGATCTTGAGGCTTTTCTGGCTCTACCCGAGGCGCCAGTTAAAATGGAGGTCAGGGCATCACGATCAGGATACTGGAACGGGATGAACGCCTGGGAGGTTGGAGAAGCTGTCCGGGGTCTTGGAGGGGGAAGGTACAGTATGGATCAAACAATTAAACCGGATACCGGCTGGGAACAGCTTATCCCGGGTGGTACCGAGGTCGCCGGAGGTGATATACTTGGCCTGGTGCATGCAAGGTCAAGGGAAGATGCGTTCGTCGCATCGACAAGAATTTCAGATGCGGCCCGATGGGATCAGCCCGCGCAGCCGCTTATCAGGAAAGTAATATGAAAACGATACCGCAGATCGACGTGGCAACTCTTCCTAAACAGCTTCATGATGCAGGAATTCTTACGGATACCGGATTCGAAAGGCTATCCAGATTCGATGATGTCACCGATGACAATGTACTGAGCGTACTGGTTGCTCGAGGCCTTGTGTCCGAAGAGCTTCTTTACAAGTTTCTGGCAGGACTGACCGGGCTGCCCTTCAAGGTTCTGGATCCGCTTGAGCTTGATTATCAGGTTGTTACAGATCTTCTGCCTGGGGCATTCGCCCAGAAACATCACCTTGTGATCTTCGATGAAGTTGAATCTGTCCTGAAGGTGGCAACAAGCAGCCTTGTGGACACAACACCCCTTGATGACCTGGTTCACATGCTTGGCAGGGATATCGAATTGTACGTTGGAAGACCTTCGGAGATAGCAAGGGTTATCAGGCAGTTCTACGGACTTCACGGATCGATAACAGCGGCTGTGAAAGAACTTGATTCAAGAGATGGAGTTGATCTGGGTAACCTTGAGAGGTACGTTTCCAGTAAGACAGATCAGAAAGTCGAACCTACGGATCGACCGATCATCAATGCTGTCAACCATCTTCTGCATTATGCCTTCGAGGAGAATGCCAGTGATATTCACATTGAACCCCACAGAAAAGGGACAGTTGTAAGGCTCAGGATCGATGGAGTGCTTCACGATATCTACAAGATACCCAAGAAGCTCCATCTGCCCATAATGTCACGGATCAAAATGATCGCCGGGCTCAATATCGCCGAGAAAAGAAGGCCGCAGGACGGCAGGATAAGAACCCATTTCGAGGGAAAACCTGTTGAGATGAGGGCTTCAACAGTCCCTGTTGCTTTTGGAGAGAAAGTGGTTCTGAGAATCCTGGATCCCGCCTTGCTGATGCAGGACCTTGCACTACTTGGTTTCAATGACGATGACCTGAACAGGTATAAAAACGCGCTTGGCAAACCTAACGGGCTGATCCTTGTTACAGGCCCCACTGGAAGCGGCAAAACGACTACCCTCTATTCTTCACTTACAACTCTCGCAACAAAGGAGAAGAATATTACCACCATTGAGGATCCCATTGAATTCGTCACGAACGAATTCAACCAGATAGCCGTTCAATCGGCTATCGATCTGACTTTTTCAACATCGCTTAAGTATATTCTCAGACAGGATCCGGATATTATTATGGTGGGAGAGATCCGTGATAAGGAAACAGCCAGGAGTGCTATGAGAAGTGCCCTTACCGGGCATCTTGTTCTCAGTACTCTTCATACGAACGATTCCGCTTCCGCCGCCATAAGATTGATAGATATGGGCGTACAGCCTTACCTTCTTTCTACGACTCTTGTCGCGGTGCTTGCACAGAGACTCGTGAGAAAAGTTTGTGACAAGTGCAGTGAGGAATACATTCCGTCGCAGTCATTGCGCTCCTCCATAGGTCTGGAAGAGGGGGTTTCCCTTAAACGCGGCAAAGGTTGCAGGAACTGCCGCGGCACCGGTTACAAAGGACGTGTTGCTGTGTTCGAGGTGTTTGATATGACAGAGGACATTCGTGCAAGTATCATGAAGAATGCATCCATCGATGATATTCGCAGAACAGCGGTTGCGCAGGGGATGACCACTCTCCATTCGAACACGCTTTCAAAGGTCCGCCTTGGAATAACAACTCCGGAGGAAATGCTGAAAGTTACATTGGGGGTCGAATGAAAAAACTGCTATCCATCAGTATTCTTGCAGCTGTTCTGCTGGTTCTTGCCTGCGGGGAAGAATCCCCTCCAGAAGTTATTGATACCGTTGGCGATGAGATCCCCGAAGTCAGCGATTCCGTGATAGTATTGCCGGACAGTCCAATGGAAGTGGCTCTGGATTTTTCCAACAGACTTGGAATGAACGACCCGAGCTGCTTCGAACTTATTTCCCCCGGATTTGCCGATACACTTCCGCTGGACAGTTTGTCTCCGCAGCAGATCTTCGGAAGATGGAGAGCCTTCGACGCAGGAGGCCGCCTTACATCAATTCAGGAAAGCACCGAAGGCATGAAAACTTCTTACTTCTGCACAATAAGCAGAATGGAATTACCCGCTATTAACCGGATTGATTTTCTTCTTGCAGATGACGCCTGGATGATCGATGGTTTTGGAGTTGATCTGCCCCGGGACACAGAGGATTCACTGACGATTGAACAGCTGGCTAATCTCGTGCTTTCGTACCCGCAGGTAAGAAAAGAAATGCATATTATTAGAGTGCTTTACGATGACTGTATGATAGACTCAATCCATAACTTCGCATCCCTTAACGCCGCCGCTGCATCGGGTACGGACTTCCGTGATTTCCTGCTCGATCTTCAGCCGGGGAGTTATGCGATTCTGGCCCAGAGCAATATCAGAAGAGCCGGCAAATACCAGATCATGAATGACAGGGCTGAAATAGGTTTTACCGGGCTTCCAGCTGATCTGATGACTCTGGTCAACATCTGGAAGGAGATGGCCTGGATATCCAAATCAGTTCTCAGTGTTCATCATGAAGCAATGCAGGGTCTTTACAGAGGAGGTATCTGGAACGAGCCGAACGTTGCAGAAGAGGAGGAGCGACTGGCCGGTTTCAGGGAGTTTTTCCTTTCTGTAAGCAACCTTGTGGAAGCCAGAGATTCGCTGTCGCGAACGTACCCTGTACTGCTGACCGCAGGATCCAACGAGCCTCTGGCACAGGTGGAGATAGATCTCGACCCTCATCAGCTGGATCAGAAGATGGAAAATGATATCGGAATCGTTGTTTGGAGAGCTCTCGCAGTGGAGCTTAACGGAGACAGTGACCCCGAGAGAGTCATCTACTGGGCGGGTAATCTTTTTCTGTTTGAAGGTACTCCGGCAGGCTACAGACTCGTATGGAGAACCTTTGAGAACTACGAAAGCGATTACCACGCGGATTTCGTCTCACAACCTTCTGGAAGCCCAGGCCGCCGGGAAGTAACATTCAGAGGAGTTGAGGGAGATTACGAATATTTTCTCGGTTATTCAGATTCGGGAGAGCCGCTGTTCAGAAGGATACGTAC